>JAPPDQ010000580.1 GCA_028875495.1 Chloroflexota bacterium | reverse complement strand
CTGCACCGTCGAGCTTGCCGTCGTGGGCAGTCGTCAGGCACAACGAGTCCTGTCTGCAGGCTGCTGTGCGCCGCGAGGGGCTGGACCAGCAGCACCTTCGACTCCGGCTGGAGCACCGGCCCCCCCGCGGAGAGGGCGTAGCCGGTACTGCCCGTAGGTGTCGAAACAATCACCCCGTCCGCGCGGTACGTCGCCAACCTCACGCCGTCTATTGTCACCTCGACGTCGAGTAGTCGCGGGAGAGTGCCCCGCACGATGGCCTCGTTCAGCGCGTGGTCGACGATTCTGGTCTTCCCGTTCGATTGTGCAGTTACCTCCGCCTGAAGCATGAGCCGTTCTTCTGTGCGAACGTCGCCCTTGAGGTATTGCGGCAGCCGTTCGGCGGCGTTCTCGACGGTCAGCTCCGCCATGAAGCCCACGCGGCCCATGTTGATGCCAACGATGGGTATGGAGTACGGGGAGACCAGCCGGTTGACTCGGAGGATCGTGCCGTCCCCGCCAGCAGTTACGATGAACGCCGTCGCCTGCAGGGTCTCCGGAGGGATATCCTCGTCGTCCACGTGGGCGACCCAGCTGCGGTCATGCAAGTCGAGCGTATCGATGAGCGACCGGATCATTTTGGGAGCATCCGAAATCTTGCGGGACTGCATGAAGCCTATGAGACGTCGCTGCTCATCCATGAGAAAGCCGCCCTGACACTAGGAAAACAACGCTTGCGCCGCCGCCTTGGCGACATCCAGCAGCACAATCGGGTACACCCCGAACACGAGCACTCCGACGGTGGTAACGCCGATGGCCAGCCGAATGGGGAACCTCGACAGGATCGGCTCGTCAGACTGAGGAGAGGACAGGTACATGACCTTGATCACGCCGAAATAGTAGTACGCCGAGATCACGCTGTTGATGACGCCTACCACCACAAGCCATTCGAGACCGGCATTGACCGCCGCCCCGAATACATAGACTTTCGCAATGAACCCCACTGTCGGCGGTATGCCCGTGAGGGAAAGGAGCGCGAAGGCCAGTGCTGCGGCCAAGTACGGCGCACGCTTTGCCATACCCGCGTAGTCCGCGATCGCGTCGCTGTTGATGCGGTTCGAGATAGCAATGACGACCGAGAATGCCGCCATGTTCATGACAACGTAGCCGGCAAGGTAGAACAGGACGCCCGACGGACCGAAATCGAGATCATCTCCGCCGGTCCTCGAGGCAACCGCCGCAAGTCCGACCAGGAGGTAGCCGCCGTGCGCGATGGTGCTGTATGCCAGCATTCGCTTGATGTTGGACTGCGCGATGGCGACGAGGTTTCCGACCGTCATCGAGAGCGCGGCCAGCGCGGCAAACACCGCGCTCCACTCGATGCTCAGCGTCTCGACCGGGAACGCAACGTAGAACACCCTCAGGATGATGGCGAATCCCGCCGCCTTGCTTGCTACGGAAAGGAATGCCGTCACCGGTGTTGGCGAGCCCTCATAGACATCCGGCGCCCACATCTGGAACGGCACCGCAGTTATCTTGAAGCCGAATCCGGCGATTATCAGCGCGATTCCCAGCAGCAGGGCATAGCTCCCGAAAGGCTGGTCCGAGTTGGCGCTGAGGTCGCCTATTCGCGCTGCAATCTCGTCGAGGTACGTCGTTCCCGTGAACCCGAACACGTACACCATGCCGTAGAGCAGTATTGCCGAACTTATCCCACCCAGTACGAGGAACTTCATCGCTCCTTCGGACGACCGTCCGTCCCGGAGGAACGCGGCAAGCGCCACGAGTGGGAGCGATGAGAGCTCCAGCGAGATGTACAGAGTGATGAGCTCCACCGTCGCAGCCATGAGCATCATGCCCGTAGTCGAGTACAACGCCAGCGCGAAGAACTCCGTGCGGAACCGCTCGAACCTCTGCACGTAGTCGATTGATATGAGTCCGACGACAGCAGCAGCGCCGATGAAGAGGAACTTGAAGAACAGGGCGAACTTGTCCACCACCAAAGTCCCGGCGAGAACGCCGGTATTCTCGGCCGCGGCGGCGTCTCCGACCGTGAACCACAGGGCAACCGTGAAGCCGAGCGGTACAATCAGCCCGGCGACTCCCAACCCCAGTATGAGGCTCTTTCGCGCCATGACGAGGTCGAGCAGGAGCAGGACCGTTGCCAGTCCCACCATGCTCAACTCGGGAGAAAGCAGGTACAGATCGTGCGTCGTCATGGGACCATCGCCAATTGGGCCGATTGTTGGATCGAACCGATGATGTCAGTCAGGCCTTCGGTAAAGTAGTCCGAGATAAACGACGGATAAATACCGACTGCGAGTACCGCAATAACAAGGGCCGCTATCGGCACCATCTCCATCTTCGTCGCGTCACGCACGTCCGAGAAACGCTCCAGCTGTGGCCCGAACATCGTTCTCTGGAGCATCCAGAGGATGTAGCCGGCGGTGATGACGACCCCGAAAGCGGCAACGCCCGTCCACCAACCCCACACGGGGAAGGTGCCGAGGAATATGAGTATCTCGGAGACAAACCCGCTCGTGCCCGGCAGCCCGAGCGAGGCCAGCCCCGCTATCAGGAAACCGACAGCGATGACGGGCATCCGCGTGGCGAGTCCGCCGAGATCGGGAATGTGCCGCGTGTGGGCCTTCTCGTAGGCAAGTCCCACCATAAGGAACATCAGTCCCGTGATCGTGCCGTGCGTGAACATCTGCATGGCCGCTCCGGTCAGGCCCACGGGCGAAACGACGCCAGCCACGCCCACAACTGAAGATATACCAACGAGCACATATCCCATATGGCTGATGCTGCTGAACGCGACGAGACGCTTCATGTCCGTCTGCCTGAGTGTCACAATCGCCCCGTAAATCACGTTGATGACGCCCAGCACGATCAGGAACTTCGCCGCGTCCACCATGACGTCGGGGAACATAGCCGCGGAGACGCGGAGCATGCCGTATCCGCCCATCTTTAGCAGCACTCCCGCGAGCATGATGCTGACTGCCGTGGGCGCATCGGTGTGCGCGTCGGGAAGCCACGTATGTACCGGCCAGACCGGCAGCTTGACAGCGAACGCCACGAAGATCAGGGAGAAGACCAGCCACGCTGGGGCCAGCAACTTCGCGCCCTGCATCGCGCCGGGCAGCTCGATCATGTCGAAAGTGCCCGTCGAGAAAAAGACTGTCAGGATGCCCACGAGCATGAAGGCGCTGCCGAGGAAGGTGAAGATCAGGAACTTCATCGCGGAGTACTCGCGCCGACCGCTTCCCCAGATGGAGATCAGGAAGAACATCGGCGCCATCTCAAGCTCCCAAAGGAGGAAGAAGAGAATGAAGTCCAGCGCCGTGAACACGCCCATGACAGCCGTCTGCAGTATGAGCAGCCACACGAAATACTCTCGGACCCGGTTCTTTATGCTCCACGAGGCGAAGACCGCGACGAATCCGAGCAGCCCGGTCAGCAGCACAAGCGGCGCGCTGAGGCCATCGACTCCGAGAAAGTACTCGACCTTGAACGAATCGATGGGAATCCACCCCGGCGCGCGGTCGACGAGTTGGACTCCCCCCTTCGTGAGGTCGTAGGAGGTGAATACGAGAAAGCTAAGAAGAAGGTCGAGGACAATCGTAACGCCGGCAACGACCCGCACGTGCCGGTCGTTGCGCACGAGCACGGCGATAAGCAGCGCTCCCACCAGTGGCAGGAACACCGTCAGCGTCAGCAGTCCGTTGCCCTCGAAGTCCATGTGTGTAGTGCTTACGCTCCGTTACGCCAAGCCTATTTGAACAGCAGGTACGCGCCGAGAATTGCCAGCACGCCGACCGATACGGCCATTCCATAGCCCTGCACCTGGCCGGTCTGTGCTTGCGCGATTCCCCTTCCCACGTTTCGACCGAACTGGTCTACCAAGCGGACGGCGCCATCGACAATTGACCGGTCGAACCAGTCCAATGCTCTTGCGACTATCCGGTAGAAGAGGCGCACCGTGACAACCCCTTCGTACAACTCGTCGACGTAGTACTTCCGGGAGAAAAGTACGTACAGAGGCCTGAACCAAGAACCCACCTGTTCAGCGGAAATCTGGTGGCTCTGATACATCAGGTACGCCAGCGTGATTCCGGCCAGTGCCAAGACTGTCGATCCGGCCGCAATCAGGATGTTGAAGTCGGCTCCATCGCTATGGAGAAAGTCGTGGACGAGCCAGTGCTTCGGTATCGGGCCGAGGTCGACTATCGGGCTGGCAAGGAGTCCGGCTACGACGGCCAGCACGGCGAGAATGGCCATGGGTCCGATCATCGAGTACGGAGACTCATGGGGATGGTCGGAAGGCCCATGCGACTCCGCTTCGGGATCCGCATCCGCCCCGCCTTTGTACTCGCCCTCGAAGACCATGAACAACGCCCGGAACATATAGAAGGCGGTCATAAAGACCGCTACGACAGCCAACAAGAAGACGACCAGAGAGACGGCCCCGTCCTGCCCGATGGCAAACGTGAGAATTTCGTCCTTGCTCCAGAATCCGGCCAGTGGGAATATTCCCGCGAGGCTCAGGCTACCAATCAGGAACGTGATGTACGTCCAGCGCATGTGCCCGCGCAATCCCCCCATGTACCTCATGTCAAACGTGCCGCCGGTCGCGTGGCTGACGCTGCCCGCGCCCATGAACAGCAGACACTTGAAGAAAGCGTGCGTGAACAGGTGGAAGATCGCCACGCCCGGCGCTCCGACTCCCAGGGCCAGCATCATGTATCCAAGCTGGCTGACCGTCGAGTAGGCAAGGACACGCTTGATGTCGTTCATGACGAGGCCCATCGTGGCCGCGAGCACCGCTGTGATTCCACCTATGATGGCGACGGTGTTCAACGCGATCTCGGAGGCCTCGAACACGGGGAAGAACCGCGCCACGAGGAACACTCCCGCGGCCACCATCGTAGCGGCGTGGATGAGCGAGCTAACCGGCGTGGGGCCTTCCATCGCGTCGGGGAGCCACGTGTGCAGCGGGAACTGGCCTGACTTGCCGACGGCACCGGCGAAGAGGCCGAGCGCAATCCACATTGCCACACCCGGCGCGATGAGGCCCATGCTCATCGCTTCGTGGATGTCGGGGATATCGAGCGGGTCGAGACCCGCCGCCGTGAATGTCCCACCGTTGAAGAACAGGTAGAAGATCGCGAGAAGGAACCCGAAGTCGCCCAGTCGCGTGACCAGGAACGCCTTCTTCGCCGCCGCCGCCGCGGAGGGCTTGTGGTACCAGAACCCGATAAGCAGGTACGACGACAGGCCGACAAGCTCCCAGAACACGAACAGCTGGATGACGTTGGACGCTACGACAAGCCCGACCATCGAGGCGGTGAAGAACGACATATAGGCGAAGTACCGTG
>JAPPDQ010000475.1 GCA_028875495.1 Chloroflexota bacterium | reverse complement strand
ATGGCCAGGTGACGCAGGGGCTCCCCCCAGACGATGCCGGTCTCGGTGTAGGCCCCGCCGCCGCCGTGTGCGGGCGGGCTGAACTCGGGGCGGGTAAGCTGGTCGGCGCGGTACCAGACTGTGCGGAACTCAAGGGAGCGAGCGCGGCGCTCGTGGCTGTCGAAC
Source organism: Chloroflexota bacterium (assembly GCA_028875495.1). Lineage (GTDB taxonomy): Bacteria > Chloroflexota > Dehalococcoidia > Lucifugimonadales > VXLM01 > VXLM01. Next base: position 5,196 of record JAPPDQ010000475.1, on the reverse strand, counting down.
CAGCGGTGGACACGTTGGTTCGGACGCTGCGACTCGGCGCCCGGACCACGCTCGGTCACGTCTTCAAGATCGGAGCCGAGCACCTGCAACTCGTGGACGGAGAGGGGAACGCCCTCGCGGAGGAAGAAGTCGTCGAAGTTCGGATCGACCATGGCCCACTTCTGGTGCTCCTCCAACCAGTACTCGGCCGTGAAGTGGCCGTCTGCCTTCCCTGGCTTGCCCGCGAAGATGGCGCAGCGGGCGGGAACACCGATGGCTTGGGCGGCGTTGGCGAACGCGACGCCGTAGAAGATGCAGTTTGCCGTGGGACGCAGGCCGTTGTGTCCGCACTGGCCGGGTGCCCAGGCGAGGACGGTCTCCGGGTCCCAGGGGGAGTTGATTACGCCGAGACCCGGTGCCGCAGGCGTGTGCTCCCAGCTTGAGGCGAGCCAGGTACTTATGGCGCGCAGACGTTCGAGCTTGGGCAGGCCGGGGTCGAGGGCCTGTGGGGGCATGATCGCTCTAAGGGATTCCAAGCGCGGGTCGTCGGGGTCGTTGAAGACCATGGGTGGCGGTGCAGGGTCTTCGCCCTCGGCGAGGCGGACGCGGACGACGTACTCGGCGCGGACGACGTTAAGGTAGGCCATGTGGTGGTTGCGCCACGTGCGGCCGGAGTCGTCGCTGACGTAGCTGTTGGGGTCGGCATGTCCGGCTTCGAGGCCGAGCGCCCACGAGTTCATGGCGGTGGAGTCGGACCAGAACTCGAGTACGTTGTCGCCAGCGTGAAGGAGGGTAGGGTCGATTGTAACCTCGTACCACGTGTGCCATGCCTGCTGGGGAGGCACGGGTGGGAGCTTTGTGCCGTTGACGGGGACGTGGAGCGGAAGATTTGTCCCTTCGTGCGCCCTAGCTATGAAGTAGAGGGACGCGGGTGAGGAGGTAGGCGGCAGGGTGAGGACCTTGCGCGCGCGGCGGAAGGTGGTCAACTCCTCGGCGAGGTTCGGCATGGAGTGGCCGGACTCGGTGTAGTAGAGCTTGCTCATGGGTGGATTCCTTTCGTTTTTCTTGTATTGGCTCGCCGTTGCTCCGTGTGGTTCTTACATCAATTCCGGGGTTTTGAGGCCGGAGCCGGTGTTGAGGAGGAGGATGTGGTCGCTGGAGGAGAGTGCGCCTGAGGCGATGAGTCGGCGGGCGGCTGCGGCGGTTGCGCCGCCTTCGGGGCCTACGACGATGCCCTCGGTGCGGGCTATGAGGCGCATGTGGTCGAGGAGGTCGTCGTCAGAGACGGCGATTGCGCCGCCACCGCTCTCGCGGAGCACGTTGAGGATGAGGTAGTCGGCTATGGCGGATGGGACGCGCATGCCATGGGCAACGGTGTGGGCGTTTGCCCAGGGTTCGGCGTGGTCGGTGCCCTGCTCGAAGGCACGGACTATGGGCTGGCAGCCCTCGGCCTGCACGCAGAAGAAGCGTGGACGCTTGCCGTCGATCCATCCCAGGGTCTCAAGCTCCTCTATCGCCTTCCAGATTCCGACCACGCCTGTGCCCCCGCCGGTGGGGTAGATGATGGCGTCGGGGAAGGTCCAGCCGCACTGCTCGGCTATCTCGTAGCCCATGGTCTTCTTGCCCTCGGCGCGGTACGGCTCCTGTAGGGTCGAGAGGTCGAACATGCCGAGCTCGGCGGCAAGCTCACGAGATTGTTGGCCAGCCTCGCCGATCAGTCCGTCCACCAGATGGAGCGTGCCTCCGGCGTGGGTGACCTCTTTCTTGTTGGCGTCGAGGGCGTCCTGGGGCATGAATACGTGGGCATCCATGCCGGCCCTCGCGGCGTAGGCGGCCAGCGCGCCGCCTGCGTTACCTGCCGTGGGGATAGTGACCCCTTCGGCCCCAAGCTCCTTTGCCTTTGAGACGGCGGCAGAGAGGCCACGCGATTTGAAGGTGCCGGTAGGGTTCTGGCCCTCGTCCTTGATGACCAGGTTGGTCGCGCCAATGGCCTCGGCCAGATGGGGAGCTTCGAGTATGGGAGTCATGCCCTCGCCGAGGCTGACGATATTCGCCTCGTCGAGCACGGGCATGGCCTCGAAGTACCGCCACATGTCGGAGCGGCGGTCTGCGAGTGCGTCGCGGTCGGTCTCTCTGCGGGCGGAGTCGAGGTCGTAGCGGGCGTAGAGGACCTTGTCGCAGTCGGGACAAAGGCGGATGAGTTGGTCGGCGGAATGGGTTGCATCGCAGCCGGTGCAATCCAAGTGGGTGAGAAAGCTCTTCACGGGGACTCCTTCGCGTGTTATGGGAGGAATTTATCAGTATTCACCACAGAGGGCACGGAGAACACAGAGATGGAAGAAACCAAAAGTAGTGTGTATGCGGTGAATCCGGTTGGTAGGGGCTTTAGATTCTTCGGCTCCGCTTCGCTGCGCTCAGAATGACAGTGATGAGATTCACCGCAGAGGGTGCGGAGGGTTGCGACGTATCCCCCTCTCTGTGTCTCTCCCCCGGCGGGGGAGAGATTGGAAGATGGCTGAGTCTCTTTCGGTGCAATCACCCGTTACCGGCTTTAGCGACTCCAATCATGGCGTCACGGGAGATGAGGGCGGCCAGCTCTTCTTCGGTCATGTGGTCGGTGTCTTCGGGGCGTTCGGGGAGAACCATGTAGCGGAGCTCGGAGAGGCTGTCCCAGACGCGGACTTCGACGGAGTCGTCGAGTTCGAGTCCGAACTCGGAGAGCACGGCTCTCGGCTCCTTTACGACTCGGGCCCGATAAGACTCGGACTTGTACCACTCAGGCGGCAGGCCGAGGACGGACCAGGGGTAGCAGGAACACAGGGTACAGACGATGACGTTGTGGACCTTCGGAGTGTTCTCAACGACGACGAGGCGAGCGCTGTGCTCATCGCCGTAGCCAAGCTCGGCGACGGCGTCTCCGCCGTTTTCAAGGAGACGGTGTTTGTATTCGGGGTCGGTCCATGCGCGGGCGACGACTCGCGCTCCGTTCATGGGGCCGTCGTTGTTCTCGTACTGGTCAACGATTTCGTCAACGGCGTCGGTGGAGAGCAGACCTTTCTCCGCTAGCAGGGACTCGACAGCCTTGGCGCGGATTTCGGAGTCGGTTGGGTTATGGAATTCGTCGTGTTCATGGTCATGATCGTGATCTGACATGGTTCGTGTAACCCTCCTGTTGCAATTCCCCTGCGCGTTGCGAGGCGTATATTCTCAATTTCGAGTCTTTTGAAATTAGGGTGTCTTGTCAGACTGATTCGGTAGGAGCAAGTAGCTCTCCCAGAGGTCGATGTAAACGCGCTGAGAGGACTCGGCTTCGTTGCCCCATAGCTCGTGCGCATCGAAGCCGACGGTGTAGACCGGCTCCGGCTTGCGGACACCTTGCACTTTTAGGTCGAGTAGGTCGTATACGCCGCGCAGTGCATGGACGGTGCCGAGTTTGCCCTGGGCATAGCGAGGGATTCTGGTGTGGCCTGATGGGTCGATGTGGCGTGTCAGAACTGAGTCGCCGACGGAGAATACAGGGTATCCGTCATACTTCGGCGAACGCTGGCTGTAGCGGTTCTCCCTTGCGGCATGAGCAAGCCCCGTGTCGTGATTTTGGGAGACGAGAGTGCCGGGGTTCGCACGATGGAGTTCGGCACGGTTGCCGAGCTCATCATCGGTGAACGTGCCACTTTGGACAAAGCCTATCTCCAGAGCGTTGAGCCACTTCTGATAGTAGCTCGAAGCAAGGTAGGTCGCAGGATCGATGCTTTCTATGGCTGGGCGCATGGGGAAGGTACGATGGCCAATGGTGGTCATCATGCCGAAGACGCGGCCCTCCCACTCTTCGTGAAAGACCGGCTCGTTCTTCTCGATGGCGATTGGACCGAAGCCCGGCGCCCCGCCCACATCGTGAGCACGTCTCAATTAAGGCCTCCTGAGTTGGCGTGAGCGTAGCATAGGGCATGGAGCGGTTCAACCGACTTGCCGCAGCGTTGACGGAACGACTGCTAGGCCATAGCATAGACGACCCAACGCGGTTTACCGTGTCCGTAGCTTTGGTGACTATAGAGAGGAAAGAGCCATGACTGAGTTCGTCGGTTATTACAACGGTGAGTGGATGCCAATGGACAGGATCACCTACGATCCGAGCGATCTGGGGCCGTCGAAGGGCGACCAGGTGTTTGAGACGATACGGACGTTTGGCGGGAAGAGCTTTCGGATGAAGGAGCACGTCGACCGGCTGTACCGGTCGCTGAAGTACGTGCGTATCGACCCCGGACTGACCGCGCAGGAGATGCTCGATCTGTCGGAAGAGGGGATAGAGCGGAACAGGTATTTGCTTGACGAGGTGGGCGACTTCAGTATCCAGCAGCTCGTGACACGTGGGCCGGGAGGGCCGCGGGCATGGTCGGCAGGTCCTCCGAACGTCTACATCAAGTTTGGGCCCAATACCATCTGGTATGAAGACAAGTACACGGACGGGCTTCATGGAGTTATCACGCGAACGCGGAGCTACGATGCGGAGGCGCTCGACCCGAAGCTGAAGCACCTGAGCCGGATGAATATGAGCATAGCGGAGCTCGAGGCGAACGATCTCGATCCCGGCGCGTGGCCCATACTTACGGACAAGGACGGCTACCTGACGGAAGGTTCCGGCTACAACGTGTTCATCGTTACGGACGGTGTACTACGAACGCCGACCGAGCGCGCCATACTGGCGGGAGTGTCCCGGGGTATGGTCCTTGATCTGGCGGACGGTCTGGGACTCCCCGCGAAAGTCGAGCACCTACAACCCTACGACGCTTACACGGCTGACGAGGCGTTCTTTACGAGCACGCCGTTCTGCGTCCTGCCCGTTACGTATATCGACAAGCGCGCAGTGGGGGACGGGAAGCCTGGTCCGATCACCACGCAGCTTCTGGCGGCGTGGAGCGAGGCGGTTGGCATCGACATCATCGACCAGGCGATGGAGTACTCGGGGCGGAACTGAGGGTGGACGGCTCTCACGGTAACAGTACCAGTGGACCGAAGTCTTTGAAATGACTGGTTAGGCGAGATTGGAGCAAGATGGCTGTGCACTCGCCTTATCAGATTCTCTGGATTCCTGCCTCCGCAGGAATGACGGGTAGCGGTTAGTGTCGGAATTGGGTTGCACAACCACAGGGTGGATTTGAAACCCGCCCCTGCCAAGTCACAGTCCAGTTACTCATCAATACTAAGATGTTGAACCACTAG
>JAPPDQ010000165.1 GCA_028875495.1 Chloroflexota bacterium | reverse complement strand
GGCGCGGCGGGAGTCCAGCGCCACGGGCATCCCGCGCGGGAAGTAGCGCCGCGCGCCCCCGGCCGCGCCCCGGTAGACCCGGACGGGCAGCAGGGCGCGGTCGATGCCGACAGCTTCGAACGCGCTGACCTTCTCCGGCTCGGTCGGCAGCCAGGGCAGGTCCGGGTACTCGATGACGTAGTCGAACGAGAGCAGACGGCGAACGACCACCTCGGTCGAGGTGATCCTCCGGTGGCGGACATCTTCGGCACCGAGCGCCCGGTAGACCCCGCGCGCGCAGACCCGGCAGACCTTCAGGCCCCCGACCGTCTCCTCGGCCACAAGCCTCCGCTCCGTCAGAGCCTGCACGATCCGGAGAACCTTGAAGCGGCTGGCACCGAGCCAGTCCGAGAGCTGCGCCCGGGTGAACACGCCGCCGTGCAGGCTCGCCAGGGCGATCCACTCGGCCCGGCGGCCCGTCAAGCCGAAGGCCCCCAGCGCCCGCTCGCGTCCCTTCAGATGGGCGATCATCGCGATGCTCTACCGTGCCTCATGCCGAGAACGGAAGAGCCCCCTGCAGAGCAAGTCAACTCGCGGGAAACCGCCCCTTGTCCGATAGCGTTCGAAGAGGTTTGATAACGTCAAACAGCCATCGGCCGTCGTCGCCAGCGCGGCGTCGATTCGGTCGCGGGGGCGGGCGGGACGCCATTGCACCAACGGCGGATCTCAATCCGACACGGAGTCCGTCCCTTGCCATTCGCGGATGCACGATCACATGCTCTGACCTACGTTTCGGCAGGAGTCGAGGTCTTCCGCTCCCCGAGGATGGCCGGCGGGCGGGACTGTGGCACCACGACGGCGTGGTTGGACGGGGAGGCAAGGATGGTGATTGGTATTGGAGGCTCGGCATGGTCAACGGATTCAAGATAATCCTGCCTCCGGGAGCAGCTACGGCCATCCCGGCGGTCGCGCTATTCTTAACCACTCTGGCACTCGGGCCGGCAGATGCACAGCAAGCAATCGACAAATTCCCCCCGGACAGTTTAGCAGCGCTGATCTCCGCCGCCGATCAGGGCGACGCCGCCGATCAGGTCAGCCTCGGTGACATCTACCGTGACCTGGCCGGGAATCCATGGGACCCCGCAGAAGCTGTCCTCTGGTACCTCGCGGCCGCTGAACAGGGCTACGCTCCCGCTCAGGTCAGGCTCGGGGATATGTACCTCTCGGGGCTGGGCGTTCCACAGGACTACGTCGAAGCTGTCCGCTGGATCCGCGCCGCCGCCGAACAGGGCTACGCTCCCGCTCATCTCCACCTCGCGCGCCTGTACGCGAGCGGGGACGGGGTTCCAGAGAACGACGACGTAGCCGTCCGCTGGTATCACGCGGCCGCCGAACACGGCCACGCTGACGCTCAGTCCCACCTCGGGTTCATGTACGCGAACGGGGAGGGGGTTCCGGAGAACGACGTGCTTGCCTACGCATGGATCAATCTGGCCGATCCGCAGGGCGTGGAGGAAGCCCAAGAAGCCAAGGATCAGCTGTCACGTCGGATGACCCGCGAGCGAGTCGCACGGGCTCAAGAGTTGAGCAGCATCGAGCGCTTGCGGGACATAAACCAGCCCCCCTATGCGGTGAGTCTCCGAGCCGCTCCGCGCCGGCACAAGGCGGAACGACTCCAGTCCTCGGCTAGGGTTCTTCTGTTTCGGGATTACCAAGAGTACTTGACAGGCTAACAATCGGGGAGAACAGAAATGTCGAAGACTAGGTTGTACATTTCCATCGTCGTCGTGGGAGTTGTGTTGAGTGGTATGTGGATTTCGCCGGAGCCGTTGGTGGGACAACAAAGCGCAGCGTTCGGTGATGTTGGAATGAACCCGGTGACTCCTGACGGTCTTAATGACATTGACGCCGAGATGGAGTATGCAAGGCGGGCGATTCACTTTACCGACTGCCAGGCCTTGCAGGTTGATTTCGGCATGGCGGGAAGTCCCGTCGATGCGCAAGAGGCAGGTTTCGAGTACGCTGTGATCCAGCTTGTCAGCCATCGGCTAGAGCTTGCGGGTGTGGTGGATGAGAGGCTGTTGGAACGTGAGCGGATGGGACGACATGCTCAATTCCTAGCTATGGCGAGGTTGACCGGAAACGACTTTCTTCATCTTGACACGATTGACGAAACATTCCCCAATTGGAGGGATCGGCACCCGGATGTAGGCGAAGAAGACCTGAGCGGATTCCTCGGCCGCCAGGCGGGATCTGATCTACCCAAACTCGTCTTGTATATCAGAATATATGCCGACGGTCAACATAGGGTCAGGATGCAACTTCGTCAGTTGGTGGAGCTTCATGGCGCAAGAGGGTGGGTCACGACGTGGGCGATGCGCAATGACCTTTTCGATGAGGACACAACTGCGCTCCGTTATCTGTCAAATGCACTTGACGGTTTCCTTCTAAATATCAAGGAAGCAAATGCGGAATGCCGTTGAGATCGCACAGGAATGCTCACGGAAGGGTTCGCGCGGAATGAATCCACTGTCAAGTATTCCTGGTAATGTTCCCAACCAACGCATACGCGGCGGATCTCGCGTTGCTCCGGCGTGGACAAGTACGGAATTTACCTGGCACGCGGTCTCGCCGAGGTCAGCGCTTTCAGGCCGCCGTTCCTTCCCGGTTGACTTGTTCGGGACTCCCCACCATTTGTCAACGGTGTTGAAGGCGGGGCTGTAACCCCGCGTCGGGTGGCCGGGCGGGCTGGGCAGCGTGTCGTCGGGCGTACTGCTGGATGTCGGCCGAGCATCGCACCGGGAAGGGCGAGGAGATGGTCGCAGCCACGGTCGGCGCAGACATCCTCGAAGGGGATCACAGCATCCCCTCGGCGGCTGCTGCCGGGGTTCGAAGGGGCGGAGTCCCTCGCCAAGCCCCAGTGTATTACCCGGGGTAGGCGGATCGCCGCAGGGCTGAATCACGGCAGAGAATCATCTAAAGTCATACAGGACTGCATGATCCGCCATTCTCTGCCGTTGTACTAGACCGCGCTGGACCGTACCGCGAAAGCAGGAAACCCGACCTGAATGGCGGGACTCCCGCTTCTGCTCCTTTGCGAGCGGACGGGACAAGTGCGCGACCGCCCGCGGGGGTGACGCCCTGCCCGTACGCCGCGCTCTCGAGGAAAGCTGGACGCCGCCGTGTACAACCACGGTGTCACACGATCACTGTATTTGTATACTTCCGATCAGGTCAACTCATCGAGGAACGCACGCAATGGCTGCAGACTACTCGCACTGAGATCCCAATGTTTGTCATTCGTGTAGTCTCGTTGCTCTTCACCTTTCTCCGCGCCAACCGCTTCGCAATACGCGTAAATTCGCCCCTTTCGCGTCGGTCCTTCGTATCCACGATCGAACGCATCGAGGCACTCCACGTATTGATCCAAGCAATTAAACACTCTATGGTGCTCTTCAACGGCCACCTCTTCCAGCAGCGTCTCCAAGCATCCGGAATCCACATCGTTCGGCAACCAGAATGATCGCTCGATCGCCAGATCATATTCGTCGTTAATCCTATCAAGCTCCGCTTGTCTTGCGTCAACGTCCTCATCCGCATCTAGCACCGTCGCTATCTTACAACCGTCTCGTCGGCTCCGCTGAAGCAGGTTTCGAACCGTACCGGCTCTTAGATGCGACACGCCTCCACCGATCGACTCCACTTCGACGGTCGCGACTCCAAGCGCCGTCAACAACGTCGACACGAACCTTCGATCCGCCTTCCCTTCCACAAACACCTTCCACTTCGTGGCTGTCATCGGATCTCGATTTCGTGTTTCAATGCGTATTCGAGATCCGAGTACCCGTAGCGGTACGTTCCGATCATGCCGCTCTGCGCACGTTGAAGCGCGTAGCTGGAGCTTCCCGCTCTATACAAACGGCACTCCTCCCGTGCCAGCACAGAATACAGTTCCTCGAGAACTGTGCGACTATGAGTTGTGACAAACACTTGTATGCTTCGCTCGTAAGAGACACGTAAGAGAGTCCCTAGCAACTGTGGGATTGCACGATGGTGAAGCCCGTTTTCGAGTTCGTCGACTAGGAGAATGCGGCTGTTGTCTAGTATGCAAGGTGCGATCATTGCCGCTGCGCGGCTCATACCGGTACCGAGCATATTTAGCGGCAGCATTTGTGAGAGTCCAATATCAGCGTACGCAAGGTTTCCGTCGGATGTAATGTTTGTGATAGCTGGATTGATCATTTGGAGGCACTCAACCAAATCTACAATGCGCTTATGGACGGCTACATCGGAAATAAGCTTCGCGTCGTAACTAGCGTTAGGGGCGAGATATCTCGCGGGTAGGATGTACTCCGACGCGTGTGCAGGATCTATATGACGCTCAAACCCATCGTTGTTTACTTTCAGGGTCCCTGAAAACTCGATGGGGTCGTCGAGGTCCGACGGCCTGACAGAACCACTGTACCGCACGATACGACGATCGCTAGGGGTGGAGAAGGCAGATTGGCTCGGTCGATGATCGGGGGTAGGGGGTGGATCCCGTTCGACGATTGAAGCGTCCCTGGGCGTCGAGAGCTCGAGGGTCCGTTTGGATCCGTCCGCGGCGTGGGCCTCCAGAGTTGCGTGCGAATTGGGATCGAGACCATGGACGAGTAACCCGAGACCTTCGATGTCGGGAACGATGAAGTTACGAAAATTCTGGATTCGGATCGGCAGTTCCAGATTGCCGAGCCCGGACAGCAGAAAGATTCCCTCTAGGACGGACGTTTTTCCGACGTCGTTCGCCCCGAACAGAACGTTAAAGGTCCCCAAACCCTCAAGTCGCAAGTCCGAGAGCCCTCGGAAGTTCTGAACGCTGAGCTCTGTCCAGCGTGGTGCCGATGTCATTTCGAGTGATCCCGGCCCTCGCATGAGGGCTCTTGAGTGTGTCGTCTTCCGAGCCCGCGGACCTACCGCGTCGCGGGCTGGATGACGAACAAGATACAGGGTACCGGGGTACGACGAAAGTTCGGAGTCGAGGGATAACGCCCGTGGGAACAGCGGGTGTTTCGGCGGCCCGATCGAGGGCGATGGGGTCGAGAGGGCGGGGGCTCGATGTCGGCGAGTGGGTTCGCGTCAAGGACGACGGATGTCTGCCGCCTTCCCCTCTTTGAGCGTGCCGTATTCGTCGAGCGCCTTGCTTCGCGACGGCGCCATTTCTTCGTGGCTGCGGGGATCGCCTCGGAGCGGGTCATGCCGAGTTCTACCAGACCCTTGATGGCGAGGAACGTGTTTATGCCGGGGAGTTGATGCTCCATGTTCTCGGGTTCGTAGCGCTGGAAGTCCCCCCATGCCGCCGCGTTCCGATGGGCGGAGTTGTCGGTGCCTACGGCGACTCGGCAGCAGCCCCGATGAG
>JAPPDQ010000312.1 GCA_028875495.1 Chloroflexota bacterium | reverse complement strand
CTCCATAGAGCCGTGGTGGCTTGAGGCGCGGGTAGACGTCATCATGGGAAGGGATGCAGTGGTGCGGAGACAGGTGGAGATTATTGCGCCTTTGAAGACAACCACCTAGTTCTCTTCCAGCGCCTCGTCGAAGATGCGTGTGAAGTGCTCGAACGGCACCGTGCTGTCGACGTTCCGGCATTCGGGGACATTCGGTCCAGTAAACTGACCATCACTTTTTCATTCAGGAGGTCTCGAACATGGTATTCAATCTTGAGCGGCTGGACATCAAGCTGGACTTCGAGCGCAGAAAGTACCGGCTGGGAGACACGATAAACGTGACGGTCACGCTGATACCCAACAGCGACGTCGAAATCCGAACTGCGTCACTTAGTCTCATGGGGCAGGTGCGTCGCACTGAAGTCAGGATGGGAATACCGATGAGTATGGACGGGTCTGCAAAACTTCAGGGAGGGAATTCGTTCACAACCACTGACTACATCCCAATGCAGCAACACACCGACCAGAAGATGTCAACAGAGGTCTTCGACAGTGCGCAAATTGTGCTCAACGTGTCGTTGCAGAGGGACGTTGAAAGTAGGCACAACGTAGCTCTCAGATTGGATCCCAGAGCGCGGAAGCTACAGAATTTGGCTCAAGAAGCAAAGGGGCTTCAGCGGGATGCCAACAGTTCTCTATCCATTGAGCCCTGGTGGCTTGAAGTTCATGCTGATGTCGCTATGGGGCGTGATGCAAGGGTGCGAAGGCAGATCGAGATCGTAGCGCCCTTGAAGACAAGCGCCTAGCACCCTTCCCGCGCCTCGTCAAGAATGCGAGTGAAGTGCTCGAAGGCCAGAGTCTTGTCGAGGTTCCGACATTCGAGAGCATTCGGTTCAGCAAACTGGCCATCGTTTTTTCGTACAGGAGGTCTTGAGCATGGTATTCAATCTTGAACCGCTGGATATCACGCTGGATTTTGAGCGCAAAACGTATAGGCTGGGGGATACGATTAAGGCGACCGTTACGCTCACTCCCCTTGGCGGCGTCAGAATCCGTGAGGCTTCCCTTAACCTCGTGGCGCAGGTTCGTCGGACGGAAGTAAAGGCGGGATGGGCGATGGGTATGGACGGGGCTCCGGCTCCGGGGCGGTATAACGCATCTGGGGTGCCTACTCAGGGGACTCCGATCCAGACGGTATCCACGGAATTGGGTTACAGCACTGCCTTCCTGAGTTCCGCCTCCTTGAGCGTTGGCCGTCCCGACACATATAAAGTGGCTCTTGTACTCGGGCCACGCCTTCCAAGGGTGGTCCAACTGTCAAAGGAACTTGAACGGGACGCCAACAGTTCGCTAACCATCGAACGATGGTGGCTTGAAGTTCAGGTCGATGTCGCCATGGGACGTGACCAAAGCGCGAAGAAGGGCATAGACGTCATTCTGATGTGAAAGGCTTATTCCTCTTCGAGTATCCGCTTCGCGGTCTCTTTGGCTTCTTCTAAGGTACCGACGAAGCGATCTTCAGGAACGTCCTTGAGCACGTTGAGGGCGTTGAGCGTCGTGGCGGGGAGACCGCCGAGGCCCATCACGATGCACTCGGTGTTCTCAACCTTGGCAGTCTCGATCAGCCGCTCGATTACGAGGGCGGCGCTGTCGTCCATATAGACGGTGTCGGTGAAATTGAGGATGACGACCTCGTGGTCTTTGATGTCTTCGCCGATGGTGCTCATCAGCTTGGAAGCGGAGGCGACGGAGAACGTTCCCCTGAGGGCCACCAGTCCGACACGTGCGCTGAAGGCGTCAACCTCCTCGCCCGCGTCCTTGATGTTCCCGAAGAAGACCTGGTCGAGAATCGGCACGGAGATTACACTGTCCATTTCCAGGCGTTCGATTTGGCGGGCGCTGGTGACGGCGGCGGCGATCATGCCGACGGCCACGGCGGTAATCAGGTCGAGGAACACGGTGAGTATGAGCGTGAGCAGCATTACGAGGAGGTGTTCCCTCTGAACGCGGAGGATGCGGGTGATGAAGCGCCAGTCGATGGTGTCCCAGCCGACTTTCATGAGGATGCCTGCAAGGACCGCATGGGGAATCGACTCGACATACCTTCCCAAGCCCAGGACGATTGCCAGCAGGATCACCACGCAGAGGACTCCCGACAGCGGCGTCCATCCGCCTGCCCTGATGTTCGCCACTGTGCCGGGAGTTGCGCCCGCGCCGGGAAGCGCCCCGATAAATCCGGCAACGACGTTGCCCATGCCTTGTCCAAGCAGCTCCCTGTCGGGGTTGTGATGGGTGCGCGTTTCGGAGTCCGCCACCAGGGACGTAAGCAGGGTGTCGACCGAGCTCACGAGCGCGATGACCAGGGCCGGCTGGATGGAGGTCAGCAGCATTTGCCATGAAATGACGGGTATCTGGAGTTCCGGCAGGCCGGTCGGCACCTCGCCGATGACCGGCGCATCGTTCAGCCAGAGGACTCCGAGCAGCGTTCCGACGGCTAAAGCGGCAAGAGTAGAGGGGAGGTATTTGTTGAATCTGTTGGGCCAAAGCACGGCCACGGCAAGGGTGGCGGCGGCGATAATCAGCGCGGGAGCCCTGAAGTCGCTGAGCAGGTCGGGCCATGTGCGAATGGCTTCCACGGGCCCGCCGGTGGCGATTTTCACGCCCACGAAAGGCAGCGTCTGCACGAGTATGATGATGATCCCGACGCCCGACATGAACCCCGAGATAACCGAGTACGGTGTGTATGCCACGAAACGACCGATCCTCAGCAGGCCCAGAAGGACCTGTATGAGGCCGGCCATGATGACTATCGTGAACGCCTTGGCGAGATTGTCCGCGTTGGCGCTGACGATGACCGTCACCGCCACCAGCATCGAGCCCGTGGGACCCGATATCTGCGACCGTGTTCCTCCAAACACCGCGGCGAAGAAACCCACTGCGACAGCACCGTAGAGTCCGGCGATCGCTCCCAAGCCGGACGCTATGCCGAACGCCAGCGCCACCGGCAGCCCCACCACTGCCGACGTTATGCCGCCAAAGACGTCGCCGCGCAGGGTCTGGAGGTCGTAGCGTCTGTCTTCTTGGCGTGTCGTCAATTTCCACTCCGCGCATTTGTAGGCTGAGGGAATGCCCTGCGGCTTTGGAACGATCCCATTCGCTTAAGGGTGCGCACCCTGAAACCGTCGGGATGTTATCACAGTGAGTCGGAGGTGCAAGCTGGACGCGCTGAGAGTAACTGCAATCATCCTAAACCAACGCAGGTAACTTGGGCGTCAACTTTAGGTCGATTTACTATGAGTTCTTGTAACCTTACGCCAAGACTGGCGCTTGCGGAGGTGGAGACGGTCGCCGTGACCGTCGGGTTACGCGTCGCGCCCGCCGGTCACTCCGCTACGTCGGTTATGGTGATCTCGACCGTCGCGGACGAGGTGCCGCCTGCCTTCCCGTCACGAGCCTCCACCGTCAGCGTGTACGATGATGTCGTCTCGTAGTCCAGAGCGCCACGCAGAATGATGTCGCCACGGTTCAAGTCGACTCTGAACAGCCTTGTTTCGTTCCCGGCGGTTATCCTATAGGTCACGCTGTCTCCATCATCAGGGTCGGATGCCGACACGATCCCAAGGATGGTCCAGTCAGCGGCGTTCTCAGCAACCGAGAAGCTGTACGACGAGGAGGTGAACACGGGCGGGCGGTTGCACGCTCCGGCACTGTTCGTGTGCGAGATTGACTCGGACAGCGGGCTCCACTCGGCGGGGTAGGTCGTGCCGTCACTGCGGGCCTGCACGCGGAACTCGTAGGTCGTACTGCACGCAACTCCGCCCTCGGGACTGAACGTCTGGCTCGTGCCCGTCGTCGCGTCGAGGTCCGTCCACTCGGCCTCGGAGCCGCCCGTGCGGTACTGTGCCCGGTAGTCGGTTGCGCCGGTGACGGCGCTCCACGAGATGGTGTACGTGCCTCCCGACAGGGACACGCTCACGTCCTCAGGTGCGGACAGGGCCTCCCGTATCCGCAGCATCAGCTTGTCACCGTCATGCCAGGGCTGCTCCGACACCGTCCAACTCAGCGTGTGGTTGGCGGCGTCGATGGTCGCGTCGTCGATGTTCAACGAGAGTGGCACCGAACCGTCCAGCTCGATGAAGTCCATGACTTGGCCAGCGAGCCCCGTATGCGGACTGACCTTCACCTTCACCGTGCCGGACGCCCACTCGATGCGCTGTAGGGAAGCGGAGGCGCTGTTGGCGTCGGTGAAGGACGCGGGAGGTATACGTTGCAACGTTAGGAGGCTGACCAGTTGCTCCAAAGGCTCCCGGCCCGAAAGCCCTACCGCTTAGCACCGAGACGACGCGTCACAAAGAACCTTAGTTGCCAGCAAGCAGAATGTTGGTATCCTCATACGCACGGAAGACCTCCATGTAGGCATACATGGCGTCTATGTCTGTATCCAACACAAACGGCTCTGCCAGAACTATCTCAACGTCGCTAAATGCCTCGCGCTGAAACGCCAACAATGCCTTCCGCCGAAACTCAGGGTCACGCCCCTCGGTATCAAGAATCCCGTCATACCGCCACTGGTCAACAACTCCCCCTCGCTCCATCTCGGCAGGCAAAACGTCACGCCAGTAGGTTTCGCCAAGCGTCTCAACATACCCCACGTACTCTGGCATAAGACCTGCAGGGAACGTCACGGTATAAGGCTTTCCAGTAGCGTAGTCTCTGACTTCCAGCGTGATAGGGGGTTCGTCGGACTTTTCCTCGTAAAGAGCTCTGCTAAACTCAACCGCCTCCCATACTCTGTCGAAACGATACCCAGCCTCGACGGCAGCACTGTAGTCGCTATACCGCATCGCAATGCCCAACAGAGTAACGGCGTCATGGCCGTGTTGGTCCATGATGTCACGAAGACGTATATGATGCTTCGTAATGAAGCGGTCGGCGTGTAGCTCGTCCAGCCGCACCTTGTACTTTGCCCGTAGCTCCAACACCTCGGCAGAACTAACGGCATATCCATTGACCCATAGGGCCGTATCGTCTGTTCCGGCAAGACGCCCCTGGGCAATCGATACACCCGCCTGATACTCAATCTGTTGCGGAGATAAGCTATCGTCCTGTTGCGGAGATAAACTATCGCCGGAGCGACTCTCAGAACCACACGCAACCATCACAATAAGCGCCCATGAGGTCAGTAGTGTTCTTACCATAGCTTTACGTCGAAAGTGTCTCCCTGCACCGGAATCGAACTGCCGTTGTGCTTAACAAATATACTGTGGGTCATATGCGCCCTTACGGTAGCCGACTCAGGATACTTCCTTGTGTTAGTATCGTTAGCCCTTCCACCGAGATAGTATACCGTTGCCCCGGCCTATCCCACACCCCTATGAGGTCAACATCAATGACAGACATGAACG
>JAPPDQ010000497.1 GCA_028875495.1 Chloroflexota bacterium | reverse complement strand
AGGTTCGGGTGCGGAAACCGGTCGGCATCGTGCTCTCGGGCGGGCCGGACAGTGACGCGCATCATCCCGCCGATAAACATCTGGGAACAGAAGGAAGTATTGCTGTACCGCATCCACAAGCCGTTCCACAGGACGGAAGTGCAGGTGCTGGGCAAGCCGGAGTAGTACGGCAGAACGCAGAGCCATGCAAGAACACGTACAGCTGACACAGAAACAGATCAACGACGACCTCCTTAGCTCGGTGCTCAAGACGCCGAGATGGTGGTGGCCGTCGGTGATCGTCACGGGCATCATCTTCCTGACGGGCATGGGCGCTTTCGGCTACATGCTTAACCAGGGCGTCGGCGTGACCGGCCTCAACCGCCCCGTGTTTTGGGGCGCGTACATGGTCAACTTCGTGTTCTTCATCGGCATCAGCCACGCCGGGATCATGATCTCGGCCATCCTGCGGCTCACGCAGGCCGAGTGGCGGCGTCCCGTCACCCGCGCTGCCGAGGTGCTCACGGTCTTCTCGCTCATGTCTGCGCTGATGGCCGCCCCGCTGGTGCACGTCGGACGCCCATGGCGCGCCGACCTGTGGGTATTCCCATATGACTTTGCGCGCGGCATCTGGATCAACATCCGCTCGCCGTTCATCTGGGACCCCAGCGCCGTGATGACCTACCTGACGGCGAGCTCGCTCTTCGTCTTCATCGCGCTGATTCCCGACCTTGCAGTCATCCGCGACAGGGCCACCGGGTACACCCGCAAGCTCTACGCGGTGCTGGCGATGGGCTGGAGGGGGACACCGCGCCAGTGGAAGCTCCAGGCGGTCGCCGGAATCCTGCTCTCGGCTCTCGTGCTGCCGGTCTTCGTCTCGGTCCACAGCATCGTGTCCTGGGACTTCGCCGTGCAGATCGGGCCGGAAGCGTGGCACTCGACCATCTTCGCTCCCTACTTCATCATCGGCGCGATCCACTCCGGCGTCTCGGCGGTGGCAACCCTGATGGTCATCATGGTCTGGTTGTGGGGATGGGACAAGTACCTCAAACCCGACCACCTCGACGCCATCGGGCGGCTGCTCATCATCGTGGCGACGACGTGGTTCTTCTTCTTCTTCCTGGAGTGGGTCTTCGCCCTCTACACACTGGAGGACGCCGAGCTCGCGATGCGCGATCTCCAGGTGTTCCAGTGGCCGTGGAGCGCGCTTTTCATCGTGTTCCTGATAACGGCCTACTTCATACCGGTGCCCATGTGGCTGTTCAAGAGCGTTCGGAGAAGCTATTTCTGGATGTTCGTCACGACGATCCTCGTCAACATCGGGATGTGGCTCGAACGCTTCCTCATCATCGTGCCCGGCACGATGCGGCGGAGTGAGTTCATCTTCGACTGGGGCAGCTACCATCCGAGCATCATAGAAATCCTGATGGTAATAATGACGTTCGCCTGGGTCGTCCTGGGAATGTTGGTATTCACGAAGCTGTTCCCGCTCATTCCGCTCTTCGATGTCAAGGAGGCGATGGTGGGACGAGATGAGATACGAATCGGCAGGCGGGTAGTCCCCGCCTCGATCAGAGAGTAATGCGAGGTGATGCTATAGCACTGCGAAGCGTCATAGGACTGTACACGGACGAGGACACGGCGGCGAACGCGCTTGACGCGGTCGCGGGGGCCGGCTACGGGCAAGGCGAGTACGAGATACTCACGGGAACGCCGTACCCGGAGGGCACGTTCGGTGAGGAGGAGCCGGTGCACAAGCTCTACCGGTTCCCGCTGATCGGCGCGGCCTGCGGGTTCACGGTCGGCCTTCTGCTGACAACCGCCACCCAGCTTGCCTACCCTTTGGTCGTCGGAGGCAAGCCGCTGCTGTCGATCCCGCCGATGGCGATCATCATGTACGAAGGGACGATGCTCGGCGCGATCCTCTTCACGGTCGTCGGCATCATCTTCGAGTCGAGGCTGCCGCGCATATTCATGGGGGCCTACGACACCCGCATCACCGAGGGCTACATCGGCATAACCATCACGGCTGACGAGTCCAAGATGGAACACGCCGAGGAGACGCTCAAGAAGGCCGGGGCCGAGGAAGTCAAGCGCGGCTGGGAGCAGAACGACTTCTAACCCCTCTAAATGCGAGAAGAAACCACAGAGTCAGAAAAGATGCCTCGAAGTTCGCGCCATATTGCAGCAGTTGCCCTAGCGGTGGTCATGTCACTGTTCGCCGTGGCGTGCTATAACGCCAAGTCGGGCGACACCGAGGTGTACGGCATCGCCAGGTTCAAGTTGCCCGTCGTCCCGGAGACCGGGTCGCACAGGGTGATGGTCTTCTCCGAGATGCACTACCAGCCCAAGTTCGAGTCGCAGGACGTGCCGCGACTGCTTCCGGCGCCGGACTCCGTTCCCGTTACGGGACGAGAGCCGCAGTACAACTCGCTTGAGGAGTACAGGGAAGCCGCTGTGCCCGAGCAGATCACACAGGGGTACAACCGTGCACACGCGGCGGAACTGTACAGCGTCAACTGTCAGGTCTGTCACGGGGTGGGACTGGCCGGAGACGGGCCCGTCGTGCCCTATATGACTCGCGGCGTGGTACCGGCGAACCTCAACAGCGATGCGACGCAGAACTCGACCGACGGCGAGCTCTTCGCCTTCATAGGCGAGGGTGGCCGCCAGGGCTACGCCCTCATCGAGGCCGGTCAGCCGTCGAACTCCCCCATGCCCGCGTTCAAGTACCTTCTGTCGGAAGAAGACCGCTGGGCCTTGGTCAAGTTCCTTCGCGGCGAGTAGGTCTGGCTAGCTAACGCCTATCTCGGACTGCGAACGCATTCGTCCTGTACTTCCTCCTGCTGGATCAGCAGATTTTCACCTACCTCGCCTAACAGCCTGTCATTCCGAGCGCAGCGAGGAATCTAGGATGTTCTGCCGCCATCATTGAGGTCATTTCACCTACGAAACTCCGTCTGAAGGACAAGGATTCCAGATTCTTCACTCCCCTTGGCCACGTTCGGAATGACAGACTCCGAAGTTAAGTAATGGGCTCCGAACGTCGGCATGAGACACGCCGTTCTGCTATCTTGTAACCAACATCGTTCGTTTTCTCTAGTAGGGCCTCCCTAAACTCCCTCTCTAAGCGAGCAGCTATGCACATCTCATCCCTTTCACGAGCTATCTGGACTGTCCTTGCGACGATGATCTTGATCTTCGTCGTTGCCTGCGGATCGAGCCCGGAGCCTCCCGCTCTCCCGACCGAGGACGAACTCTCACCTCCACCCCCCGCCCCGCAACAACAGGCGAATACACCCACGCCGCGTCCAACGCCTTCTGAGTCGAGTGAAGAGGAACCGACAGCTGTTCCCACGGCTGTGAGCGACAGGGAGTACGATTCGGTGCTCCCGATGTCCAAGATCTTCCAGGGGATCAGCAGCACCGTATTCAACGATTTGAGTCCCAACCCCCAACTGGCCCTCGATGGGATGGAATCGGCGCGACTCCAGGGCGATAAGTCCATGGTCCCCGTCATCGTCACGCTGATGAGGTTCATCAACAGACTGGAGGTGTTCGAGGAGGCGATCCTCACGCTCAACGAGCTTACGGGACAGGACTTTGGGACTACTCCCGACGCCTGGCCCGCTTGGTTCGAATGGGTCGGCGCAAACTTGGACGACTATCGCCCGCCCGACGGCTATCCTCAGCTCAAGCGTCGTTTCCTTGCAGGCATTCATCCGGGGTTTGAACAGCTTCTGGACGGCTACGAGGACACCTCACGAATCGAGCCGTTTGAGATCGAGTGGGGCGGCGTCGCGCCTGACGGCATACCGCCATTGGAGAACCCTCCGAACATTCCGGCGGAAGAGGCCGACTA
Organism: Chloroflexota bacterium; assembly: GCA_028875495.1. Taxonomy (GTDB): domain Bacteria; phylum Chloroflexota; class Dehalococcoidia; order Lucifugimonadales; family VXLM01; genus VXLM01. The sequence continues at coordinate 1,554 of JAPPDQ010000497.1, read as the reverse complement.
CTTGGAGAGTCACGAGCGCGTCTTCGGCGTGTCGATCAACGGAGAGCATCGCGCATACCCGCTCCGCATCATGAATCCGCACGAGATGGCAAACGACGTGCTGGGCGGCGAGCCGATCTCGCTGGCCTACTGCACCCTCTGCGGCGCCGGAATCGCATACAGCGGCAAGTTCGACGGCGTGGAGACGACCTTCGGGACGTCCGGCTTCCTGTACCGCAGCAACAAGATCATGTACGACCGCGAGACATTCTCTCTCTGGAACCAGGAGCTGGGACAGCCGGTCATCGGCGAACTGGCCGACAGCGGCATTCAGCTGGACTTCTTCCCGACCCTGCTGACCACGTGGGGCGAGTGGAAAGACGAGCACCCCGACACGACCGTGCTTTCCCTGGATACAGGCGTCTACCAGCCGGGCCGGTACTTCCCGGAGGACAACCCCAACGCCACGTACTACGAATACTTCCATACTCCCGGAACGATGTTCCCCGTCTGGATACGGGACGACAGGCTGGAGGCCAAGGACGTCGTGCTCGGTGTTAACGTCGGCGATGCTCAAGGGGCATATCCCGTCAGCGTGCTTCAGGTGGAGCGCGTCGTCAACGACACCTTGGGCGAGACCAACGTCGTCGTGCTTGGGTCCGAGATATCGCAGGCCGCCAAGGCGTACGAGCGAGGGGAACAGGAATTCTCGCGTCTGGAAGACGACACCTCGACGGGAGTGCCGATGAAGCTCGTGGACCAGAACGGCCACGTGTGGAACGTCACCGAAGAGGCGCTGGTAAACGCGGTAGACTCCTCCCAAACGCTGCCACGCATACCCACCCACGCGTCGTTCTGGTTCGGTTGGTTCGCCTTCTACCCCGAAACCGAGCTCTACGAGGGCGAGGGATAAATCAACACGGCCCCGATGATGTTCAGTCTCTATATGCGATATACACGTCAACCGAGTTGACTATCAGCGGGACGCCGATGCGTGAGTCGCGGTTGATCAGGACGACCTTCACCGCATGGCTCCCCTTCGCGGCCTGAGCGGGCGTCAGGTCCCACACGAGCCACTTGTTCTCCGACACTTCTGTCGGGTCTCCGCTGAGCGCTGCGGCGTCGCGTATCTCAGGATCGCCGAGCACAGCCCCGTCCAGGCTCACCTCCACCTCATCGTCGGGCGCCCAGTGCTCGAACTCGATCATCAGTCGAATCGCGTCTATGTCCTCGGTCTGCGCTTCCACGTCGTCGAAGACCGGAACGTCGATGGTCGGGCCATCCTGCGTGATCGACCTGTACAGCACGACGGCCGTCTGCCCGTAGATGCGGTCGTTGACGGCGTTGGGTGAAATGCCTTCGAGGTACGTCGGACTCCTGTGCAGGGCCGTGTAGAGCTTGTGCTGGCCCGCGAGCGTGTCGGGTGAGCCGAGGGTCGTCAGTAGGCCGCGCCACGGCTCCTTGCCGGGGAACCAATTGAACGTGTATATCCCGTCCGCGCCCTGATCGTAGTATCCGGTCGCCACGGCCCAAAGCCAGGCGTCTGTTATCGCATGACGAGTGGCGCGACGCCTG
>JAPPDQ010000510.1 GCA_028875495.1 Chloroflexota bacterium | reverse complement strand
GCCGCTACCGTCGGATTCGCACTCACCTGCACCACCGGCATCAGGGGATGTCCCCGTGCTGGAAGGCCGCCATCAGGCCCGCGCGCCCACTGAGAACGAGCAGTATCGCCGCTATTGAGACTAGGCCAATCGTCGCAAAGACGACGGGACCGATTCTGCGCGCGAGAAAGTAGCCGGCAACTATAAGGACAATGGCGACCACTGCGAGGGCCATACCTAAGACATCGACTTCAAGATCGGCAACCGTTTCGCTGCCATCAAGGCCGAGGAAAGTCAGATTCCACAGGAGGGCCAGGAATAAAGGCACGCCGACCAGTGTGAGGACCCCGCCAATAACCGAGACTTTCCTCCACTCGACACGCGTGATTATGTCGTTGAGGAACTTGCCCGAGAGGACAATCATCGGCAGGGTGATATTGACCAGTAGCCAGGGCATCTTCTCGCTGGCTATGGTGTAGAGCAGGAAGGTCGTCCAGACCCAGTACACCAGGAACATCCCGAATTTGTCCCGATTGCGGAGGTAGTACACGCTGCCGATGATGGAGAGGAGCAGAGGCAGGAACTCGTAGAGCGTGGTTATGATGGTGTAGTAGTACCACGGCTGGCTTCCCCTACCCTCGCCCTGCTGCACGACCCAGTAGCCGAGCGACTGCCACACGCCGGAGCCTATGCCGAATCCGTTCGTGAGGAACGACGTGTACATCAGGATGTACAGCGCGTAGAAGATTGCTGCGGCCTTCCACCAGACGGACGTGTTCCACTTCAGGCCGTAGGACATCGCAAGAAAGATCAGGAACGCCGTGACGAGGAAGGCGACGACCAGTCCGCCCCCGACAGGAGAGCCGATCGGTCCCGACCCTCCTACGGGACCCGCCAGGGTCAGTCCGCTCCAGTCGAGGAGCGGCGTGTCCTGGAGGATGCTGACGAACGCCCCCCACAGCGGCAGGGTAATGGTTATCAGCAGCACCAGGAAGCCAGCCTCTTTCGATATGCCCCGCATATCAAGACCGCGTTCAAGATGGTTAATCCAGCCTCCCACGATCTTGAGGGCGGCGACAGGCGGCGAGTCCACGCCTACGTTGACCTTCGACTTCACGGCATTCCAGTTGCGGCTCACGAGCACCAGTACGAGGTAGAGCCCCATGGTCCCGGTGATGAGGTAAGCACTCTCCTTCGAGGCAAACGCGAAAGCGAGAAGGGCTGCCGTAATGTACAGGTAAATTGCTTTGCCCATCTTGGGTGGAGGATCTGCGGTCTCTTCGTCGTCCGTTTCCAGGGCGGCCGGCTCCTCTTTGGTCCCTTTTGCGTCTTCGTCGAGATACCTCCACATCGCGATGACGATGCCGAGTGCCCAAACTGCCATCAGGATGTCGTTGCGGGCAAATCGGCTGTAGTACAGCATCGCGGGGGAGAAGGCCAGCATCATGGACGTGAACAGCGCGCCCCAGTCTCCGAGCCGCGACCGGAAGAGCAGCGGCATCAGCACCAGTGCCGTGCCGGCGATGGCATAGAGTAGTCTTGCCGTGTAGTCGCCGTCGCCGAACAGGAAGAACAGACCGGCGGTGGCCTCCATCTGGAAGGGGCCGTGCATCATCGGGTTGTGGATATACCCCTCGCCGGCGTACAGATTCCAGGAGTAGAAGGCATGGAGGCTCTCGTCATGGTGGAATGCGCGCGATCCCAACTCCCAGAACCGCATCGCAGCGGCAGCGACGGCCAGCACGACGTAGGTCGCGATGTAGATTGCGCGCTTTGCCGTGTACCGGCCGGACGTGGGCTGCTCGACCGTCAATGAACTACTCTACTCGTATGATGCACATGTCTAAGGTCATTTACCTTCTATATATAACGACATCAGCCTCGGAGAAGACAGGTGTCATGAACTGGGCAAACTTCCCGAGACCGGCATCTCCGTATTTTGTGCGTTCGCGAGCACCGATGTAGACGTGGTCAACGTCGTACTTGTCCAACAACGAGACGGCCTCACTGATATCGAGCGTCTGATAGATCGTCTGTACATCCTGTTCTCGACCCGCAAACGGTGTCGACGACCCTCTCCACTGCATCTCGTGTCCAGGCCAGTTGAGCACAGTCGGTACACCGGTACTCGATGCGATGCGCCCGTGCTCTGAGTACCCTCCCCCGACCGCTTCCAGTATCGCGGAGTCGTTTCCGACGTTCTCCCGGATGTACTCGATGGCGCGATATTCGGGGCCGACGAATCGTTCAACGTGCTGAAGGCCGTCGAGCGTTCTGTCCTCACCGTACAACTCCGCTTTGGACGCAATCGCAGCGGGTGTGTAGTACAACGCCCCCACCAGCACGAGTACGAACGCAGCTCCCCAGAATCGCAACAGCAAGCGGGAAGAATCTTTTGTCTCTCGAGTAAGTTTGATCCAATAGTATATGACGAAGCCCGTTGCCGCCGCGAGAATCGTCCAAGCTTGATAGTAGAGCTTGAACACGGTATTCATGCGCTCGTGCGCTCCTCCGAATGAGTCGTCGACGAAGAGAAGCTCCGGTCCCATCAGCAGTGCAAGTCCGAGGGTCGCGAGGGCCATGGCGAATATCATCCCCTCCGACGCTTTCCCTTCGCCAATGAGCCACAGGGTTGCATAGGCCGCCAGCGTGACGAGCAGAGCAAGAGGCAAGACCTGGATGAACCGACCGAAAATCCCGGCGGGGTCACCGCCGCCGTTTATGTGCAAAGGGACCCAGACCATGAACGGTAGAAACCCCGCCGCGACTGCGTAGAGTGTCGTTCGTGTCCAGTCCTCTCTGATTGTCGTGCGCGAGTAGACAACTACGACGAAGGGCGCCATAGCCACGATATAAGGGGCCCATACGAGTACTAAGTGAAGGCTGCGAGTCCCAGGGCCGCTCAATGCTCCGATGCCGCCCACCTGGCTGGTGAAAGTGAGGAAATACGGCGAATAGAGTATGAACACCACGACACCCACGAGCAGCGCAAGCGGCGCCGTCTCCAACACCAAGTCGCGGATACGTGTCCCTCCGCTCCGGTACACCTTGAGCGCCGCTATGAGCAAGAACACCAGGCCGAACACCGGAAGGTCCCACATGTTCGTGAAGCCAAGGCCGCCAAGCAGGAAGGCGATCACGAAGAGCGAAAGGTAGGTTTTCCAGTCGCTCCACGACCACACCGAAGGACCGCGCCAAAAGTTCCACAGGAACCCGAGAAACAGCACGGCGAACGGCACCGACATCACGTGCGGATGCAGGTCGCCAAGCACGTAGCTGAACGCGGGGAATTCATGGATCGTGTAGTCGGTCTGCATTCCGGCATCGAAGCTGCCGATTACCCTGGTGGCGCGCCACCACCACCAGTTCTCTGTGGGCCACCACTCTTGAGTAAGGCTTCCCGCCGGGGCCGTTAGTCCTTGGACGCCTATCCAACTCCAAAAGCCGTTGGAGCCCATGCCGTTTGCACGCATGAACTCCAGCACGCCCTCCAGATTCGCTAGGAATACGAGTATGAGGGCAGCCACCATTCCCGTAAGGACGGCAGCTTTGACCTTGGCTCGATCCGCCCTCACAAGATTGGAGACGAGACCGTACATGCCGGTCGCTGCCATTGCGGGAACAAGCGCTAGGGAGAGGTTGTATGTCACGCTGGATATGATGCCCGTGAGCTTGGTCAGCAAGGCGAAGTTCCAGTAGCCGAAGTAGTAGTAGCTGATTCCATTGCCCCTGAGCCATGCGTCTTCCGGCGTTCCCAGCATTGACCGCGTCGTGCTGTTCAGGAACATGAAGTCCATCGGCTGCTCGGTATGGTTGATTGAGGGATCGTAGAACCGGTAGGTGATCCACACGGAGAACACGCCGAGGAAGACGACCTGGCCGAGCGCCAGTGTCTTCCACTCCCGGACGATAAACTCAGCAATCTCCCGCCAGTTACACCGCACTATCCAAGCCGACACGCCCGCCATCAGAAGCAACAAGATGACGACTGTCACCTGTGTGCTTGGCACGACCCGCAGGACGCTCAGAATCCACGAGGCGTAGCCTACCGTGAGAATGCCGAACGGCATGGCAATGCTCGCGCCTCGATCACGCAGGTTGGGAAGCAGGGTATAGCAGAGGGGAAAAGCCGCCAGCGCGAGAGCATAAGCGGCGATCAGCCATAGGACGACATCAACCATGGGGACATTTTACCGAAACGGCTGTAGGGAGTGAATCCAGTCCTGACGAATGGACTCCAAAGTGGCGCCTACACGCCCGCCAAGGACCGCGCTTCCGACAGGAGAGCCCGGACCATATTGGGTGAGTCACCCTCTGCGTAGATGCGAAGCAGCGGCTCGGTGCCCGAGAAGCGTATCAACGTCCAGTAGCCGTTCGGCAGAACGAACCGATAGCCGTCCCTAGTATCCACATCTTCAACTCGACACCCGGCGAGTTGTCGCGGTCGGACCGATCCGACTCGCTGCACGATAGTCTCTCGTTCCTTCGCATCGAAGTGAAGGTCGAGTCGATCATAGTAGTGGGGGCCGACCCTATCCCTCAGGACCGAAAGCAGTTCGGACACGGTCTTGCCCGTCCCGACCATCAAATCGAGAATCATCAGCCCGCTCAGAATGCCGTCGCGTTCCGGTATGTTCCCCCGGAAGGCATACCCGCCGCTCTCTTCGCCCGCGGTCAGGGCGTCCTCGCGCATCATCACCGGCCCAAGGTACTTGAAGCCCACCGGCGTATCGAACACCGGCACGCTATAAGCCTTGCCTAGCTTGTCGATCATGCTCGTCATGGTGATCGACCGCACCAGAGGTCCACGATTACCCAACACCTCCAACTGGTAATAGCAGAGCAGGGCGAACGCCTCGAGAGTCGTCACGAATCCGCCTCGCTCATCGACAACGCCGAGACGGTCGGCGTCGCCATCAGTGGCGAGGCCCACGTCGGCATTGGACTCCGCCATCTCAGCAATAAGCCCGGCGAGATTCTGGGGTAGCGGTTCGGGCTGCGCCATGCCGGGAAAACTCGGGTTCCTGTCACCACGAAGCTCCACCGCCGACGTGCTCCCTCCCGAGACGAGCTTTGCGAGGTACCCACCGCCTGACCCATGCATCGAATCGACCACGATCCGCAATCCCGCCCGCCGGATGCGGTCGAGATCGACCAGCCGCCTCAGATTCTCCAGATACAGCGGCTCAGGGTTGAAATACTCCACGAGTCCGGTCTTGACGCCCTCAGCGAGCGCGGTGACTTTGGACTGCCCCAGCCGCTCGGCATTGCCAACGTATCGTTCAAGTTCCGCAACGATCTCCGGCGAAGCGCTGCCTCCATAGTCCGGCTTGAACTTGTAGCCGTTCCACTCAGGAGGATTATGACTCGCCGTTATGACAACCCCACTGCCCGCTCCCCTGTCGACCACGTTAAAT
>JAPPDQ010000404.1 GCA_028875495.1 Chloroflexota bacterium | reverse complement strand
GGCTCCAGTGTCGCCTCCGCCGAGGATGACGACGCGCTTGCCCTCGGCCTCGATGCGGCGGGAGGGATCGACGGTCTGGCCGGAGTTGAGGCGGTTCTGCTGGGTGAGGTACTCCATGGCGAAGTGGACGCCGGATAGCTCCCGTCCGGGCACGGGAAGGTCGCGGGCCTGTGTGGCACCGCCGGTGAGGCAGACGGCGTCGTACTGTTCGAGGAGGTCGCGGGCGTCGAAGTCCTTGCCGACCCAGGTGCTGGTCTTGAAGGCGACGCCCTCTGCCGCCATCTGGTCGACGCGGCGCTCCACGACGTGCTTTTCGAGCTTGAAGTCGGGAATGCCGAGCCGGAGCAGTCCACCGAGGTACTCGTCACGCTCGTAGACGGTGACGCTGTGGCCCCTGCGGTTGAGCTGCTGCGCGGCGGCGAGTCCCGCGGGACCCGACCCTATGACGGCGACAGTCTTGCCGGTGCGGAAGGATGGCGGCTCAGGGGTGATCCAGCCGTTTTCCCACCCGTGGTCGGCGATGGACTTCTCGATGTACTCAATGGTTACGGGTTCGTCGGCTTCCGCGTGGCCGTTGTCGAAGTGGCGTGGGCGACCGACGATGCAGGCGGTCTCGCAGGGTGCGGGGCAGATGCGCCCGGTGAACTCCGGGAAATTGTTGGTCGAGTGGAGGGAGACGATGGCCTTGTCCCACTGGTCGCGGTAGACGAGGTCGTTCCAGTCGGGGATGAGGTTTCCGAGGGGGCATCCGGTAAAGGAGTGGCACATGGGCACGGCGCAGTTCATGCACCGGCCTGCCTGCTCCCGTGCCTGGGTGTTGTCCCAGTCGAGGAGGAACTCCTGCCAGTCCTGGACGCGCTCGGATATGGGCCGCTTGGGAAGCGGCACCCGCGCATAGTCTATGAAGCCTGTGGGCTTGCCCATGAGGTCGGTGTGTTGAGAGGCGTCCGCTATGTGGCCTGTTCGGCCTTTGCGGCGCGCTCGATGAGGACTCGCTTGTAGTCGTGCGGCATGATCTTGATGAATTTCGGAAGTATGTCGTCCCAGTTTGCGAGCACGCGCTCGGCCGGGGCGCTTCCAGTATACCGCAAGTGGTTGGCGAGTAGGCGACGGAGGGTGGCGATGTCTTCTTGGGACTCGACGGGTTCGAGGGCGACCATCTCAGTGTTGCAGAGGGATGGGAAGACTCCCTGCTCGTCGAGGATGTATGCCTCGCCTCCGCTCATGCCGGCGGCAAAGTTGCGTCCTGTCGGGCCTAGCACGACGACGCGGCCACTGGTCATGTACTCGCAGCCGTGGTCTCCAACGCCCTCGACGACGGCCTCGACGCCGCTGTTTCGGACGCAGAAGCGCTCTCCGGCGATGCCGCGAATGTAGGCCTGGCCGCCGGTCGCGCCGTAGAGGGCGACGTTGCCGACGATGGTGTTTTCCTCTGCCGTAAACGTCGAGCGCTCCGGCGGTACCACGACCACCTTCCCACCCGATAGCCCTTTACAAAAATAGTCGTTGGCGTCGCCTTCGAGGCGCATGGTGATGCCGGGAGAGAGGAAGGCGGCGAAGCTCTGTCCGCCGGAGCCGGTGAGGTCCATCTGGATGGTGTCTTCGGGCAGGCCGTCCTCGCCGTAGCGCAAGGCGATCTTATTGCTGAGCATGGTGCCGAGCGTGCGGTTGCGGTTGCGGATGTCGAGGGAGAAGTGGACTGGCTTGGCGTCCTCGATAGCGGGCCTGCAGCGCTCGATGAGCTCGTGGTCGAGGGCCGCTTCGATGCCGTGGTCCTGCGTCTGCTCGGGGACGAAGTGCGTGGCGATGCCGTCGGGCACTTCGGGCCTGTGGAGCAGGGTTGAAAAGTCAAGGCCGCGCGCCTTCCAGTGGTCGATGGCGGCGGAGGCGTCGAGGCGGTCGACGCGGCCCACCATCTCGTCGATTGTGCGGAAGCCCATGTCGGCCATGATCTCGCGGAGCTGCTCGGCGACGAAGAAGAAATAGTTGATGACGTGTTCGGGCTGTCCGGCGAACTTTTCGCGGAGGACGGGGTCCTGTGTGGCGATGCCGACGGAGCAGGTGTTGAGGTGGCACTTGCGCAGCATGATGCAGCCCATGACGATAAGCGGCGCCGTCGCGAAGCCGAACTCCTCTGCGCCGAGGAGGCAGGCTATGGCAACGTCGCGACCGGTCTTAAGTTGGCCGTCGGTCTGGACGACGATGCGGCCGCGCAGGTCGTTCATCACGAGGACCTGCTGGGTCTCTGCCACGCCAAGCTCCCAGGGGAGTCCGGCGTACTTGATGGACGATTCAGGGGACGCGCCGGTGCCGCCGGAGTCGCCGCTGATGAGGACGACGTCGCCGTGTCCCTTGGACACGCCCGCGGCGATGGTGCCGACCCCGGCCTCGGCCACGAGCTTGACGTGGACGCGGGCCTCGGGATTGGAGTTCTTGAGGTCGTGGATAAGCTGTGCGAGGTCCTCGATGGAGTAGATGTCGTGGTGAGGGGGCGGCGAGATCAGCTCCACGCCGGGCGTGGAGTGGCGCACCCAGCCGATGTAGTCGTCGACCTTGTGGCCGGGGAGCTGTCCGCCCTCACCGGGCTTGGAGCCCTGTGCCATCTTGATCTGGAGGTCAGTGGCGTTGGCAAGATAGGTTGAGGTTACGCCGAAACGGCCTGAGGCGACCTGCTTCATGGCGCTGTTGCGGGAGTCGCCGTTGTCGTCGGGGGTGTAGCGATGGTAGTCCTCGCCGCCCTCGCCCGTGTTGCTGCGGGCGTCAATGCGATTCATGGCGATTGCCATGGTCTCGTGCGCCTCCTTGCTGATGGAGCCGAGCGATGCGGCGCCTGTGGCGAAGCGCTTGACGATTTCAGCGGCGGACTCGACCTCGTCGAGGGGGACGGGGTCGTCGGAGTTCTTGAGATCAAGGAGGCCGCGAATGGTGCAGAGGCGTCTGCTGTAGTCGTTGGCGGCGTAGGTGAACTGCTCGAAGGAATCATAGTCGTTGACGCGAGCCGCGTACTGAAGGGTTGCGATGGTATCGGGGTTCCACATGTGGTACTCGCCGTCGCGACGCCAGTAGTACATGCCGCCAGCATCAAGGTCGTGAGCGCCGTTGCCGTTGCGGACGGCGTATGCGGCTGCGTGGCGGCGGACGGCCTCGCGCTCGATCGCCTCGATACCGATTCCGCCGACGCGGGAGGGCGTCCACGTGAAATAGCGGTCGACGAACTCCTGGTGAAGGCCGACGGCCTCGAATATCTGCGCGCCGCGATAGCTCTGGAGGGTGGAGATGCCCATCTTGGACATGACCTTCACGACGCCCTTGAGGACTGCCTTGACGTAGTTCTTCTCTGCCGTCTTGTAGTCGGTGCCGTTCGAGTAGGAACGCTCGCGGGCCATCTGGGCGAGGGTCTCGAAAGCGACGTATGGGTTTACGGCCGCCGCTCCGTAGCCGAAGAGGAGAGATATCTGGCCTACGTCTCGCGGCTCGCCGGACTCGACGACGATGCCGACCTTCGTGCGAAGGCCCTCACGGATGAGGTGGTGATGCAGGCCCGAGATCGCCAGAAGGCTGGGTATGGGGGCGTGCTCGGCGTCCATATCGCGGTCGGAGAGGATGATGATGGTGCATCCGTCGGCGACGGCGGCAGACGCGGCATCGCAGAGGGCGTCCATGGCGCGTTCGAGGGCGCCGGGGCCGTCGGCGGGACGGAAGACGCTTGCAAGGGTGGTCGACTTGGCGTAGGGGTCACTGATAGAGCGGATCTTGGCAAGCTCCGCATTGGTCAGAACGGGACGGTGGAGCTTCAACTGGCGGCACTGTTCGGGCGTCTCGTCGAACAGGTTGCCCTCGCAGCCGATGAAGGACTCGACCGAGGTGACAAGCTCTTCGCGGATCGCATCGAGCGGCGGGTTGCTGACCTGGGCAAATAGCTGCTTGAAGTACCAGAAGAGGAGCGGGGCCTCGTCGGAGAGGACGGCGAGCGGGGTGTCGTTGCCCATCGAGCCGACGGCCTCGGCCCCGGTCTCGGCCATGGGGGCCAGGATCATGCTCGTATCTTCGAGGGTGTAGCCGAATGCGGCCTGGCGCTGCTTGAGGGTGCCGAAGTCGTGGCCGGGAACGTCGTCCGGCTCCGGCAGGTCGTCCAGCGCGCGGGCGTTGTCCGCGAGCCACTGCTTGTAGGGACGCTGGGAGCTGAGTTCGGTTTTGATCTCCTCGTCGGGGATCAACCTGCCGCGCTCGGTGTCGAGCATGAACATGCGGCCCGGCTGGATGCGCGACTTGTAGACGATGTCCTCGTCGGGGATGTCAAGCACTCCCGTCTCGGAGGCCATGACGAGCAGGTCGTCGCGGGTCACGAGGAAGCGGCAGGGTCGCAGGCCGTTGCGGTCGAGGATGGCGCAGACGCGGGTACCGTCAGTGCCGATCATGAGAGCGGGGCCGTCCCACGGCTCCATGAGGGTGGAGTGGTACTCGTAGAACGCCTTCTTCTCCTCGCTCATGGGGATGTGGTCTGCCCACGCCTCGGGGACCATCATCATCATGGAGTGCGGGAGCGACCGGCCGGTCGCCAGGAGGAGCTCCAGGACGTTGTCGAAGGTGGCAGTGTCGCTCTGGTTGGTGTCGGCGACGATGGGGAGCAGCTTGTGGATGTCGTCGCCGAGGACTTCGGACGACAGCATGGCGTGGCGGGCGGTCATCCAGTTGATGTTGCCGCGCAGGGTGTTGATCTCGCCGTTGTGGATGACATGGCGGTAGGGGTGAGCGAGCCGCCACGTGCCGAGGGTGTTCGTGCTGAACCTCGAATGCACCATTGCGAAGGAGGTCGTGATGTCCGTGTCGGCGAGATCGAGGTAGAAGCGCTCAAGCTGGCGGGCGAGGATGAGGCCCTTGTAGATAATCCTGTTCGCGGAGAGGCAGACGATGTAGGGGTCCAGGCCCTCGTCTCTGGCGCGATTTGCGATCCGGCGCCGGATGACGTAGAGGCGGAGTTCAAGGGGGGCACTGTCCACGCCGCTCGTTGGGCGATCGACGAAGAACTGCCGGATAACCGGCATGACGCCGCGTGACAGGACGCCGATGGCGTCGGGGTTCGTGGGAACGTCGCGCCAGCCGAGAAGGCGGCAGCCCTCGTCCCGCACGGTGCGCTCGACGATTTCTATGCACCTTTCGCGCGCGTCGGAGTCCTGCGGCAGGAAGATCGTGCCGACGCCGTATTCGCCGAGATCCGGAAGGTCGAAACCGAGCGACGCGGCCTCCTTGGCGAAGAACTCGTGAGGCATCTGCATGAGGATGCCAGCGCCGTCGCCGGTCTCCGGGTCTGCGCCTGCCGCGCCCCGGTGTCCGAGGTTGATGAGGGCTTCGAGGCCCTTCGTGATGATGTCGTGGGACTTCCTGCCCTTGATGTCGGCG
>JAPPDQ010000399.1 GCA_028875495.1 Chloroflexota bacterium | reverse complement strand
GCCGCAATGGCGAACGCGGTGTACCGGGCGACGGGGGTGCGGATGACGGACCTGCCGATGAGTCCGCCGGTGGTTGCGGCGTCGTTGGAGCAGAATGGGGGGTGAGCCATTCACTCGCTACTGTCATCGCCGGTTATACGGGACACAAGCCTATAAGAGCGATTCAACTGAATGCTTACGTTTCTCAAAACGCTGCTTGTCGCCACCTTCACTACCGTCGTCCTCATGGGGTGCGGCGTCTTAACAGTGGAATTCGGTGAGTCCGACAACTCCAAGCCGTACGTCCCCCAGGGCATATTGGTCACGCGAACTCCGACACCCTCCCCCGTCGCGACGGCCCCTGTGGTGATCGAGCCTAAGCCCATGCCGTCCAGTGTGCCTTCCGGCAGGATTATCCTCGGCGGGCCTCAAGTCGGGCCGGCAATGGTCGTCAGCGATACGGGTATATCGTTTGAACCAACCGGAACTGGATCCTCTTGCTTCTTAGAGGTTCCGGACGTGCCGATTCAGACCCTCAGCGAACTGCTGACCTCGGTCGACGATGGAATAGTGGAAGATCGACTGAAGGACTTTGCAAAGGACTATCCGACTCGCCGTGTCTCTCCGGAAGACGAGGACTACAAGACTTACGTCGAGTTCACTGCACTGGCCGTCCGGATCATGGGTGGGACTGCGTCCGACCAACAAGAAATACGGGAGTTCATCAATGAGTGTTCAACCGAAGGGCACTGACAATATGATCTGGCGGGTCGTCTCATTTGGTTCACCATTCTGAGCCACGAGAGACAATGAGCGCGTCATGTAGTCTCAACTGCTTGACGATGCGCCTCGCACCTCTATAAGCTTTATGGTGAAAAAAACCTTAGGAGGGCGGAGCGACAAGCCCTGTTGCGCTTCCCGCCTATTTCCAAAGCAAACGCACACACTGTCCATACCGACGTTTCACTCCCCACGCATTTTGCCAGCCACCTTGTTTGCATCCCCTTACAGTCGCACGTCACGACCACGCGGAACTAACCCGCGAGTCGGAATGGCGTTTACAGAACTGGGCGAACGCGGTCATGTGACGTTGGCAGAGGCAGGGCATTGCCCCGGAGACATTCGACTATGACGACGAAGACAAGCGAAGCCACCGAAGCGCCGGAGAATGGCGGCGGACCGAAGAACCTCGCCATGGAGATCATGGGGGTGACCAAGCAGTTCGGCTCGAACGTCGCGGTCAACAACGTTTCGTTCGACGTGAAGCGAGGTGAGGTGCTCGGATTCCTGGGGCCGAACGGCTCGGGCAAGAGCACGACCATGCGGCTCATCACGTCGTTCTACACGCCGGACTCGGGCCGGATTCTCGTGGAGGGACTGGACAATCAGCAGTACGACAAAGAGACGCGGGCGATGATCGGTTACCTGCCGGAGAACAACCCGCTGTACGGCGATCTGCTGGTGAAAGAGTACCTTAACTACGTGGCCGACCTTCGGGGGCTGACGGGGGCCGAGCGGCGGGAGAATCTCTCGATGGCCGTCGACGAGACGGGCATCCAGGAAGTCTTTTACAAGCCCGTGAGTACCTGCTCAAAGGGCTATCGCCAGCGGACCGGCCTAGCAGGGGCGATCCTGCACCAGCCGGACATCCTCATCATGGACGAGCCCACGGAGGGTCTCGACCCGAACCAGCGGGTTCCCATCCGCGAGCTGATCCGCAAGATGGGTGAAGAGCGGACGGTGATGCTGAGAACCCACGTCCTGCCGGAGGTGGAGGAGGTCTGCGACCGGCTCATCATCATCAGGCGCGGCAACATCGTCGCGGAGGGAACGCCCGACGAGCTGCGCAATCAGGCGCTTAGCCAGAGCTACATCGTGTTCGAAGTCGAGGGGGAGGGAGTCGAGAAGGCGCTCGACGAGATGGACCTTATCGAGTCGTACGAGGCCGATCCGCCGACTAATGGGCGGAGGCGGTACACGATTTCAGTCGGCACGGACATCGACCTTCGTCCCGAGCTATTCAAGCTAGCCAAAAGCAACGACTGGATGCTCTGGGAGCTTCACCATGAGGCGCAGAGCCTCGGCGAGCTTTTCCGCACCCTCACCGACGAGAGCATGGGAATGCCGGTCGCCGGAGACGGCGGCGAGGCTGAATCGGACGACGGCGAGTAACGAATTCTGAGGAGCTAAACCTTCGTGGGGTCGATCTTTGCGGTAGTCAAGAAGGACCTGAAAGGGTACTTCGACCAGCCGACCGGGTACATTCTCCTGGTCATATTCGCGGCGCTGTTGGCCGGTCTCGGTTTCAGACAGCTGTTCATTGCGCCCGAGGCGTCGATGCGGGCGGTGATCAGCCTGTGGCTTCCGATGCTTCTTACGCTCTTCGTCCCCGCGGCAACGATGCGGCTTGTATCGGAGGAGCAGCGCGACGGCACGCTTGAAACGCTTCTCACGCAGCCGCTACGAACGTGGAACGTCATCGCAGCGAAGTTCATAGCGGGCTTCGCCTTCGTGAGCGTGGGGATTATCGCCTCGCTCGGCATCCCCATCGCGCTCGAGACCGCGGGAGACATGGATATCGGGGCCGTTGTCGCGCAGTATTTCGGCACCTTCCTGATGACGGCTTCCTATGTGGCCATCGGCCTTTTCGCGTCAAGCCTCACCCGCAACCAGATGGTCGCGCTCATCATCGGTCTCTCCATCATCGGACTTCTCACCTTGGCGGGCCTGCCGATCGTGACGCTGGCGCTCCCTTCGCGGGTCGCCGTCCTCATCCAGGACCTGAGTCCCCTGACGCACTACGGTTCCATCGCGCGCGGCGTACTCGACCTGCGCGACCTGCTGTATTTCGCCGCGCTCATTATGACGTTCCTTTCCGCCACGTATCTGATGATCCGCGGCAAGACGGTCAGCCACCGCTCCCCGAGGTACCGAAACCTGCAGTTCGGCGTGGCGGCGCTGGTGCTCATCAGCCTGATGGTCGGGTGGTTCGGCAGCTTCATCGGCGGGAGGCTCGACCTCACCGAACAGAGGCTGTACACCCTCGACTCGGCCACGAGGGACATCGTTGAGAACCTCGACGACATCGTGACTGTCAAGCTCTTCACGTCGCAGGATCCTCCCGTGCAGATATCCCTGGTCACGAGGGACGTCATCGACTTCGTCGACGACCTTGCGTCCGCCTCCAATGGGCGCATCAAGGTGCAGAAGATACAGGCGGACACCAGCGAAGAGGCGGCGGAAGAGGCCGAGAGGAGTTTCATAAGGCCGGTAGAGTTCAATACGGCGACGCAAGGAGAGTTGCAGATCAAGCTCGGCTACCTGGGGATGGGCATGACCTATGCCAACAGCCAGGAGGTCATCGGCTTCATCGACTCGCTCGACCAGTTGGAGCAGCAGGTCGCGGGGAACATCTACCGCATGACACTGAAAGAACCGAAGACGATCGGGATGCTGTACGGTCACGGCGAGAAGCGACGCGACGCGGAGCTCCAGTCCTGGCGCAACCAGCTGGAGCGTTCATACTACGTGGAGGAGTTCGACTACGTTCAGGAGGGCGTCCTCGATGCCACCGGGCGCGGTTTCGACATCCTCGTGATACCGGGATCGCAGAAGGAAATATTCCCCGACCTATTCAATGAGATCGACCAGTATCTTTCGGAAGGCGGCAAGGTCCTGATCCTGATAGACCCGGTGCTGATCGACCAGCAGCGGATGCGCGGATCGGCCAACAACCCCGGCATGGTCAACTGGCTCCGGGAATACGGCATCGATGTCGGCACCGACCTGGTGATGGACTTCGAGGCGCACGAGACGCTCGGTTTCCAGTCGGCTTACGGCGTGGTGAACCTCCCGTATCCCTATTGGCCTCAGGTACCCACAAGCGACAACCCGAACGCGAAGGCGATATCCGGCGGTTCTCCGGGCGCGGTATTGCCCTGGGCAAGCTCGATCGAGATCACCAATCGTTTTTCGAACGAGGTCCAGGACGTTGAGATAACCCCGCTCTTGACCACGTACAATTCTGCGGGACTCGACATCGATTACGACGACCTCTCACCGAGGTCGCCGAGGATAGAGGAGCTCAGTCGCACGGAGCTAAAGGAGCGTCACCTGGCGGTGTCAATCACCGGTCGGCGTTGTCCTCCGCTCAGGGCTGTGTGCGAGATCGACCCTGAAGACGTATTCCGCATGATCGTCGCGACCGACTCGGACTTCATCAGCGAGCAGATGGCAGGAGGGCGTCAGCCGAGGTACTCCGAGCACATCTTCCTCGGCCTGAACTGGATTGACTGGCTGGCACAGGAAGACGCGCTCACGCAGATTCGAGGCAAGGGCGAACGCTTCCGGCCACTCGTCTTCTCTTCCGACCTTCACAAGAACATAGTTCAATACGGAAACATCATCGGTGTTCCGGCGTTGATCATCATCATCGGCCTGGTACGCTTCTTCCTGCGACGGAACACGACGAGGAAGGTGTATACGCGTGGGAGGTAAGCAAGTAGTCTTCGTCTTCGCCGCCCTGGTCATCTTGGGACTCGCGGCCCTGGTGTTTCGCTTCATTTCGGCCGAGCCGGACGAAATTCTCCTCACCGGCGTGGCGCCTCTGACGGAGGAGACCCTCGACAAGGTAGTTATCCGCAACAACGAGTTCGAGACGGTTATCGAAAAGGTCGACGGCAACTGGCAGGTGGGGCCGTATCCGGTCCAGCGCCGACGGTTCGAGGACATGTGGACGACTACGCAGCTGTTCGACGAGGCGGAGCTCATCGCCCAGAACCCGGAGAACCATCCTCTGATGGGCGTATCACCGGAAAACGGCACGCTGGTCGAGTTCTGGAATCAGGACGAGCTTCTCGAAGAGTTCTTCGTGGGCGACCAGCAGTTCGCGCCCATCGGCGAGAGGCTCATCACGCCATGGCAGAACTTCGTACGTCTCTGCTACCTGAGGAACCCGGAAGAGGACGACGTTTACGGCATATTCTGCGACTTCCCCGACCGGTTCCTGCCGGACCCCAAGTTCTGGAAGCACCCTCTCATTACTGAGATTCCTCGAGACGAGGTGGAGTCGATCAGCTTCCGGTACCCGGAAGAGGACTTCAGCCTCAGGATCGAGAACTCCGTATGGGTCGTGAGCCAGGGTGGCGCGGAAGTTGGACAGGCCGATCCCGAAAAAATGCTCGAACTCCTGCAGGCGGTGGAGTACCTCGTCACGAGCGACTTCCCGACCGACGACGAGTTGAACCGTCTGAACTTCGATCTCGCCGACATCACAATGTTCATCCAGGTGCGGACGGGCGCGATCTCGCGGTCGGCGCGGCTCCTGCTGCTCGAACGCGACGAAGGTGGCGATTTCGTAAAGCGCAAGGGGCAGGACTACGCCTTCATCATCGACGATCCGGTCGCTGCCTTCATCCGCACGCGAATGGCGG
>JAPPDQ010000416.1 GCA_028875495.1 Chloroflexota bacterium | reverse complement strand
CGAGGGAGCCTACGTATATCTCATCGGCGTTGACGGCCGTGGTCACGCCGACTGTGCCCGCCAGGGTGGAGTGCGCGATGACCTTCCCGTCGAGGTCGGCCTGTAACATCTCGTACGGCGAGTTGTTGTAGTCGAAACCGGGAGGGCGCATCCCCTGCACCTCGCCGACGCAGAGGTCGGCAATGCCGTCATTCCTGAGGTTCAAGGCTTCTTCCGGGCTGCCGACGAGTATGATCTTCCTCGCACCGCGTTGGAATGCGACGGCCTCTGTCGTGAATGCGCGGAACACGTCGATGATGACGACAGTGCCGCGAGCGCGGCGTGCGCCTTCGATGAGGCTGTCTACGAGGATGCGCATCAGGCGGGAGCTATGCGTACCAGAGCTCGGAGTGGCGGTCGCAACACTGCACCTTGGGCAGCTTGAAGCGGATGTCCTCCTCCGCGCCCCGAAGGGTCGTCACGTTGTCGGGAGCAAGGGCGTCGATGACGGCGCTGACGAGGTCTTCCGGGGTCGATGCTCCCGACGTGACGCCGACGTTCTCGACGCCGTCCAGCCACTCGCCTCGGAGCTCGCCGGGGCTGTTAATAAGGTAGGCGGGTACTCCCTGTGCGTTGGCGACCTCGCGGAGCCGGTTACAGTTGGAGCTGTTGGGCGCTCCGATGACGAGGACGAGATCGACGAGCTTGCAGAGCTCCTTCACGGAGAACTGCCGGTTGGTCGTGGCGTAGCAGAGGTCGTTGCGAACGATCACGTTGCCGAAGCTGCCCTCGATCTCGTCGATGACCTGCTGGGTATCGTCGACGGACAGAGTCGTCTGGGTGAGGACGGTGACAGGCGTGTCGTCGCGCCATTCCGGCAGGTTGACTCCCTCGCGCTCGTCGATGAGGAACATCGGCCGGTGGCCCATCGTGCCCCTGACCTCCTGGTGGCCCTTGTGACCGACCATGATAAGCTTGCGTCCCTCGCGGTCGTACCGCTTGGCCTCGTTGTGGACCTTCGTAACGAGGGGACAAGTGGCGTCGAGGACGTGGAGGCCCCGGTTCTTGGCGCGCTCGAAGTCCTCCGGCGGTGAACCGTGCGCGGAGAAGACGACGACGGATTCGGGCGGTATCTCTTCCACCTCCTCGACGGTCTTCGCTCCCTTGGACTCGAGGGCGTTCACGACGTAAGGATTGTGGACGATCTGGTGCTTCATGTACACGGGCGGACCGAAGCGCTCAAGCGCGATCTCGACCACGTCGATGGCCATGACCACGCCGGCGCAGAAGCCGCGCGGCGTGCCGAGGTACACATTCATGCCAATCCTCCCCGCAAGGTAGGTCAATTGTAACACCACAAGGGTAGGGCGTCAGGTAATGCGGCGGGTGTATACTACTTACATTCAAGAGTGAGGGAGTGGGGGAATGAAGATCGCCGAACGGATGAACCGCCTGGGTACCGAGACCGCCTTCGAGGTACTGGCTAGGGCGAAGGCGCTTGAGGCGCAGGGGCGGGACATCATCCACCTTCAGATAGGAGAGCCGGACTTCGATACGCCGTCCAATATCGTGGAGGCGGGCGCGGAGGCGCTCCGCAACGGCTACACGCACTACGGCCCGTCGCCCGGGCTGCCGGAGCTGCGACAGGCCATCGCCACCGAAGTTGCGGGGACGCGCGGCATCGAGGTGGGCGTCGACAACGTCGTCGTAACGTCCGGGGCCAAGCCCATCATGTTCTTCGCAATGTTGGCCCTCGTGGACGAGGGCGACGAGGTGCTCTATCCGAACCCCGGATTTCCCATCTACGAGTCGATGATCAACTTCGTCGGCGGCGTGCCGGTGCCGGTAAGGTTGTTGTCTGAGCGCGACTTCGATATCGACGTGGACGAGGTCGCGGCCTCCATCACGCCGAAGACCACGATGATGGTCCTGAACTCGCCGAACAATCCCTGCGGCAGCGTGGTGGAGCGCGATACCATCAGGCAGCTTGCGGAGCTCGCGGTGGAGCACGACCTATGGGTGCTGAGTGACGAGATCTACATCCGCCTCCTTTTCGAGGGAGAGCATTCCAGCATCGCGTCCTTCCCAGGACTCGCGGAGCGGACGATCATCCTCGACGGCTTCTCCAAGACTTACGCCATGACGGGCTGGCGCATCGGCTACGGCGTCATGCCTGAGGAGCTCGTACCGCACTTCTCGAAGCTGAACACCAACAGCGTCTCATGCACGGCGTCGGCCATCCAGGTGGCAGGCGTCGAGGCGCTGCAGGGCCCGCAGGAGCTGACCTACGAGTTCCGAGACGAGTTCAAGTCCCGCCGCGACGTGTTCGTTGGCGGGCTGAACGAGATACCCGGCATCCGATGCCCCATGCCGATGGGCGCTTTCTACGCCTTCCCGAACATCGAAGGCACCGGCATGACCAGCCGACGATTCGCCGACGACCTTCTGCAGGACTACGGCGTGGCGTCCCTTGCCGGAGAATCCTTTGGTGAATACGGCAAGGGGTGCGTGCGGTTCTCCTTCGCCAACTCGATCGAAAACCTGAGCCGCGCGTTGGAGCGTATCGCCGAGTTCGTCGACGCGAATTCTTCGTAAATGATGAAGGCAAATGAACTGTAGGGGCGGGTTTGAAACCCGCCCCTACGCGATGAGGCTTCAATGACGGTTATGCGGATGTCTCCCCAAGGGTAACTAAAACCTGATTCGGCTCCACTAACATGAGAACCCTCCGAATCGCGCTGGCACAGATAAATACGACGGTCGGCGACCTCGACGGGAACACCGCGAAGGTCCTCGACTACACGGCCCGCGCGCGTGATCTTGCTGCAGACCTCGTCGCCTTTCCCGAGCTTGCGATCACGGGCTATCCGCCGGAAGACCTGCTGTTCAAGCACCAGTTCATCGAGGACAACAAGGAGCGCATCGCGCAGGTCGTCGAGGCGTCCGAGGGCATCACGTCAGTCGTCGGGTTCGTGGACTCCGACGCCGACCTCCACAACGCCGCCGCGGTGGCGCACGACGGCAGGCTCGCCGGCGTCTACCACAAGATGTTCCCACCCAACTACGGTGTCTTCGACGAGGAGCGCTACTTCAAGGCGGGGCGTGAGTGTCCCGTGTACGTGGTCGGCGGCGTCCGTGTGGGCGTCAACGTCTGCGAGGACATCTGGCAGGCGGTGGGCCCGACGGTCGTGCAGCGAGCCGCCGGCGCGGAGATCATCGTCAACATCAGCGCGTCGCCATTCTACTCCGGCAAGATCCACTGGCGCGAGAACATGCTCGCCACCCGCGCTTCGGACAACGGCGTCTACGTGGCGTATGTCAATCTCGTCGGCGGCCAGGACGAGCTGGTCTTCGACGGCGCGAGCATCGTGTACGATCCCTTCGGGAAGGTCGTGGCAATGGGCAGCCAGTTCGAGGAAGACCTGGTGGTCGCCGATCTCGACATCGACGCGGTGTTCCGCGCCCGCGCCCGCGACACACGCTCCCGCAAGGAAAGCTCGGCCCTCCTCAAGCAGGTCGGGTCGTCGCACGTCTCCGTGGTCTCCGAGGACTCGCAGAACTCCAAGCCTCCGCTGCCTTACCGCGATCCGACAAGATACGACGAGACGGGGGAGGTATACGAGGCCCTCGTGACGGGAACACGGGACTACATCGTCAAGTCAGGTTTCTCCCGCAAGGTGCTCGTCGCCCTCTCCGGTGGTGTGGACTCCAGTCTCGTCGCGACCATCGCGGTCGACGCCCTCGGCCCGGACTCCGTGTGCGGACTCTCCATGCCATCGCGCTACTCCTCCGAGGGGAGCATCCTCGACGCCCGCGAGCTTGCGGAGAATCTCGGCATCGAGCTGAAGACCGCCCAGATTGAGGATGTATTCTCGTCGGCCCTGGGAACGCTCGATCCCCACTTCGAGGGATATCAACCGGGCCTGGCGGAGGAAAATCTCCAGTCGCGAATCCGCGGTCTCCTCGTGATGGCCATGTCCAACAAGTTCGGCTGGCTCGTCCTCACGACGGGCAACAAGAGCGAGCTTGCCGTCGGCTACGCGACCATCTATGGCGACATGGCAGGCGGGTACGCCGTCATCAAGGACGTGCCGAAGACGCTCGTATACGAACTCTGCCGGTACCGAAACGCGCGGGGAGACGGGCCCGTCATCCCAGAGACCGTGCTGACCAAGCCGCCCAGCGCCGAGCTCCGGGCCGATCAGACCGACCAGGACTCCCTCCCACCCTATGAGGTGCTCGACCCAATCCTCAAGGCCTACGTCGAGGAGGACCGCAGCTTCGAGGAGATAGTCGAGGCAGGCTTCGACGAGCAGACGGTGAGGGACATCGTCACGCTCGTCGACCGCAACGAGTACAAGCGTCGGCAGGCCCCTCCGGGCATAAAGATCACTCCCCGTAACTTCGGACGCGACCGCCGGATGCCGATAGCGAACAGGTACCGACCCTTCTGACTTTCGTCGTCTCATCAGGTGTACAATGGGCCGAGCTTTCGACGTGAGGGGGATACCCATGGACACTCCGAGACCCGTTATCCGCAACTGGCGCGACCAGGACCCCGCGAACAGCCACGGCGCGGTTGGCTGGAAGGTGATGATGCAGCTTGGCACCAACCCCGGCCGTACCTATGAGGAAGCCCCGCTGATTGGCATTCACGGGATAACCTATCGTCTCCTGCAGCCAACCAAGGCCGAACCGCCGCACTCGCACCCGGCGAAGGAGCACGTCTACTACATCGTCAGCGGCACGGGAACAGTCCAGCTGGGCGAGGAGCGGTTCCCGGTCAAAGAGGGCGACGCGGTGTATATGCCCGCGCAGGGCGTCCACTCGATCATCAATGACAGCGACGACTTCCTGGAGCACTACGTAATCAGCGCCATCCCGCACTGGGCGGAGGACCACCCCGACGGCGACTTCGACCGCGGGCGGACCGACCCCGTCATCCGCAACTGGCGGGCGGGACCGCCTCACATGAGCCACGGCGCTGTCGGCTGGTCGATCATGGCCGAAAAGGCCGGTTTCCCGAACCGCACCTACGAGCAGGCCCCTCTGGAGGGCTTCCACGGCTTCACCATGCACATGATGCCGGGCGGCCAGGAGGAAGGTCCGCACGAGCATGTGGGCAAGGAGCAGGTGTACGTCTTCACGCACGGGCGCGGCAAGATGCTCCTCGGCGACAAGACCTACGAAGTGCGGGAGGGCGACTGCGCCTACATCCCGCAGAAGACCCAGCACGCCTTCATCAACGACGGCGACGACTGGTGCCAGCACCTCATCCTCAGCGCCCTCGTCTAGGCTGAACTCCTCCGCCTCCGTCTACCCCGCGATGGCGGGAAGCCAATCCCCTCTCCACGTTCGCGGGAGAGGGCTAGTGCCTGCCCCGTACTCGATACGGGGGTGAGGGTGTTCTAAACGTCCGCAGGCAGGGAAAATCGTGGGTTGAGCGCACCGGATGGTTTATACTGGACGCCACTGCGCGATCGATACGCTGCGG
>JAPPDQ010000070.1 GCA_028875495.1 Chloroflexota bacterium | reverse complement strand
CCACGTACTGCCAGTCGACGCCCCCTCGTACGTTCGCGAAGTATTGGAGCATCGCCCGACCGGTCATGTGGTCATAAAGGGTGAACTCGCCGGGCAGGTATCCGATGTTCCGCCTGATCTCCACGCTGTCCCGGCGAAGGTCGAGCCCGAAAACCGTACCCGTCCCACGGGTGGGTCGGATATGATCGAGCAGCATTCGGATGGTCGTCGACTTCCCCGCCCCGTTCGGACCGAGATAGCCGAAAATCTCGCCGGGCCGGACGTCAAGGTCGACATCCACAACCGCCTCGACCTCGCCGAAGAGTTTCGTGATTTTTTCCGTGCGGATGACGCTATCCAACCTCAATCCCTACTCGACTTGATTGTTGCCCCTGTTCGCCCGTCGACTACATTCTACGGCGGCAACGGGTATCCCGGGCATCACACGGCTCTGTGATTTCCCAGTGGGGCAGGTCGTTACGCCGCCGCGCCAGCGGCCTCCCGCGACATGGCAGCAAGCAGTTCCTTGTTGATCTCGCGGGCGGCCGTAGGTCCGCGGTAGACGAACCCCGTATAAGTCTGCACTGTCGTCGCTCCCGCCAGCATTGCCGCCAGTGCGTCTCCGCCCGTGAACACACCTCCACAGGCGTTGATCGTCATCTCGTCTCCGACCTCGGAGCGAACGTCGCGCACCATTTCGAGCATCCCTGAATAGACGGGCCGACCGCTTAGCCCCCCGGAACCGACTGCCAGCCGTGCGTCCGCCGTCGGCCTCGTGTTGGCGATGGTGAGGCCGTCCACTCCCTGCACCTTACAGACCCGTACCAGCGCCATGAGCGAGTCGCGTGATTCCGCGAATTCGTCCGTGGGCGTGTCGGGTGCCGGATACGGCGGGAGCTTCACGACCAGGGGACGATGCCGGACTTCGTTCACGGCGCCCAGCATTTCCCCGAGCGCGTCAGGCTCATGGAATAGACGCAGCCCCGCCGTGTTTGGCGAGCTGATGTTGACCTCCATCACGTCCGCCAGGGCTTCCAGCCTACGATGGCACCGGACGATTTCGTCCGCGGTTACACCGGAGATGCTGACCACGACCGGTACCCTGCCCCGGGACGAGCGATAGACCTCGATCCGCCGCGCTGCGGGTACAAGCCCCTTGCTAGGAAAGCCCATCGCGTTGATGAGGGAGGATTCTCGGGCATTGCGAAACAGCCTCGGCTTGGGGTTGCCGGGTCTCGGATGCGCGGTCACGGTCCCGACGGTGAGGTAGCCGAATCCCAACGACGCCAGCGACGGAATCATCTCGCAGTCCTTGTCGAATCCCGCCGCAAGCCCAATGGGGTTCGACAGCGGAACCCCGCACATTGACGTTTCGAGTCTCCGGTCTCGGACTTGGAATCCCGGACGCAGCGCTTTCCAAACGAAAGGTCGCCGCAGGGCCTTCTCCGCGACCTTTTGGGCCGTCTCCGCCGGGAGCGAGAAGAGAACAGGGCGGACGAGGTGCGCGTACGCGTCGGCGTTGAGAATGAGCACGTCTGATTCCTCGTCAGTTGATCGCCTACAAGTCGATTATACCAGTGAGGGCATTTTCCAGGCCCGACACGCCTTACGCGCATCCCCCCATTAGCATATAATCGCGGGACTGGGACTATGAGCGTTGAATATCACAGAGGCGAGTGGGCGAGGCCGAAGGGTCACGCCTTCATCTACATGCGGAACTCCCTCGACCATGAGGAGGTCTGGGCGACGTACGTGGTCATCCTGCCGATCACCGTCGACTTGTCGAAGTACGTGCCACCCTTCCTGATGAACCAGATTGGGGAGATGGACGAGAAGGACCTGTCCGCCTTCGCGTTTCCGCCCGCGCCGGAGCAGGTCTCCGGCTACGACGTCATTGAACGCATGGCGGAGATGCGGGACGACGATATTCTATTCATCGGAACCCAAAATCCGTCCGATGTCACGGGCGCATTGGGCCGCGTGAGCGAGGCCGTGCAATCGTACTCCGAGCAGTACGCGCAGATCACCGGTTCGTCAACCGAAGGCGGCGAAGCTCCGATTATCGAACAGGAAGAGGAAACCGAAGGCCTTGCGGTCAGTGACGTAATCTACGGCCTGATGAGCGACAGCGACAAGCTCAGCGAGCTGAGTAAGCTGATCGGCCGCCTTCGTTTCGCCGTGGACGGCTCCGACGACAGGCTCATAACGGAGACCGAGTCCGAGATCACCCTCGTTGCCAATCACCTCCCCCAGTCGCACAACATCCCCCAACTCGTCGAGGCTGTAAAGTCCAATGACAGCCGCTCGGCAGAGCTAGCCGACGTATACCTCCAACGAAGCTACCATCTCGTCCACGAGGACTACGCCAAGCTGACCGCCATCGAGGGGCGCATCAAAGAGCTAGAGGGTGGTTCAGTCAAGGACGAGTAGGCGAATTAAGCCGTCGCGTCACACAGTCCCTAGCTCATGTGGTGGTAGCCACCACCCTCGCCCTCGAACTCGCGGGCGCGGAACGCTCCGAGGTCGCGGCCCTGGTGAACATGGACGATAACATCCTGTCGGCTGCTTGCAACCGGGCCGATGAGATCAGCGTCAACGGTGTCGATTAGGTCCTGGATGTCGTCGCTGGACAGCGCGTCGGAGGCGTTGAGCGTCGAGTGGACCATCCCATCGGCGAAGTGGATGTCGACCCTTCCGACGGCGTCCTCATCGCGCAGAATGGTATAGCACTCGGAGTACGGCGTACGACACTCCCTCTCGAACTCGAATCTGCTCATGGGACTCACCTCACGTGTTCAGGGAGTGTTTCGCGGCTAGTTGCGGACCTGCCCGGAGCCGACTACCGTCCACTTATACGACGTTAGCTCCTTGAGGCCTATCGGCCCGCGGGCGTGCATCTTGTTCGTACTGATGGCGACCTCGGCACCTAGACCAAGCTGACCACCGTCGTTGAACCGCGAGCTTGCGTTAACCAGAACGACGCCCGAATCGACCTCGTTCAGAAAACGCTGAGATGAAGAGTCGTCCTCTGTGACGATCACGTCGGTGTGCCCGGAACCGTACAGTTCGATGTGGTCGAGCGCCTCATCGAGGGAGTCGACCACCTTGATTGCCGCCGTCAGAGCCAGAAACTCCGTGCCCCAGTCGTCGTCCGTAGCGGACGCGACGGTAACTCCGTTCGAGTTGCCGATGATACTCCGGGCACGTCTGTCGCAGCGAAGCTCAACGCCGGAATCACCCAGCCTGCCGGCCACCTTGGGCAAGAACTCCGAGGCGATGCCCGAATGTACTATGAGCGTGTCCAGCG
The DNA here is from genome assembly GCA_028875495.1 of Chloroflexota bacterium. Taxonomy (GTDB): domain Bacteria; phylum Chloroflexota; class Dehalococcoidia; order Lucifugimonadales; family VXLM01; genus VXLM01. Next base: position 2,188 of record JAPPDQ010000070.1, on the reverse strand, counting down.
CGTTGCAGACATATGGCGACGACGTTTTGGCGTTGAACGCGATATCGGCTGCCATGTCCACATCCGCCGTCTTGTCGACGAACGTGTGGCACACGCCGATTCCGCCGGTTATGGCGGGCATCTGCGCCTCGCGGCCCACTCGCCGCACGAGCTCGGCGCTGCCGCGGGGCACGATGAGGTCGATGAACTCGGTCATTCCCAACATCTCGCCCACGAGCGCGCGGTCGGTCGATTCCACGAACTGCACCGCATCGTCGGCGATTCCGGCTTCCGCAATCGCGTCCCGCGTGATCTGTGCAAGCACGCCGTTGGAACGAATGGCCTCCTTGCCTCCACGCAGAATCACCGCGTTACCGGACTTAAGGCAGAGCGACGAAATGTCGATGGTAACGTTGGGACGGCTCTCGTAGACAACGCCAATGACGCCGAGAGGGACCCTGCGCTTCGCCACCTCCAGGCCGTTCGCAAGCGTAGTCTCGTCGAAGGACTCCTCGGTCGGATCGGCAAGCTCCGCGACCTTTCGCACGTCGCCCGCCATACCTTCCAGCTTGTTCCCATCTAGCGCGAGGCGGCCAAGAAGCTGCTCGCTCAGCCCGTCACGACGACCTGCATCAATATCCTGCGAGTTGGCCGCAAGTATCTCATCCATACGCTCAACGAGCGAGTTGGCTACACCTTGCAAGGCCCCGTTCTTGACAGATGCGGACGTCTTGGCAAGAGCGCGGGAAGCCGCACGGGCGCGCCGTCCCATGTGTTGAAGATCGGTCTTGCCGTCCACTGTGCCCCCTCCGCCGGCAGGTTCCCTATAACCTTATCATGTCTCGTCTGTGAACGACCTCGTCGCCATAGCGGTCGCCCAGTATCTCGGCTACGCGGTTGGAGCGAACGCCCTTGATCCGGTCCAACTCCGTCGAGCTGTAGTTGGCTATGCCGACGGCCACCTGGATGCCCCGACCGTTCCGTATCTGCACGGCCTCGCCACGCTCGAAAGTGCCCTCGACGGACGTGACCCCAACCGGCAGGAGACTGCGGTCCCTCTGTAGGAGAACGTCCGCAGCTCCGTCGTCGACGACCACCCACCCGGACTTCGACACGTGCCTCTTGAGCCAGTTCTTCCGGCTTTCCTTCGCCTTCTGGCTCGCCGGGCAGAACGTGCCAACCCGTTCACCTTGCACCAAACGGTTCACGATGTCCGGTTCCTCACCGTTGGCAATGAACACATCCACGCCGCCCTCGGTGGCGAACTTGGCGGCCTCGAACTTCGTCGCCATTCCGCCGCGCCCTTTCTGATCGCGCGGAGCGCCGGCTCGGGCGCGCATCCTCCTATCGAACCGGGAGATGGTCGGGATTATTTCCGCCTCCGGGTCGACGGTCGGATCGGAGGTGTACAGACCGTTGACCGTTCCGAGCAGAATCAGGAGTTCGGCGTCCATGGCCCTTGCAACACGGGCGGCGAGGTTGTCGTTGTCACCGAATCCCGCGCCCGCAAGCTCATCGACAGCCACGACATCGTTCTCGTTGACGATGGGGACAACGCCCAGATCGAGAAGCGACGCAAGGGTGTTGCGGACATTCAGGTCACGCAGTTTTTGTCCTCTCGTGCGCCGCTCACCCACGTCGTTGAGCGTTAGGAGCACCTGCGCCACGGTGATGGCTGACTCATTGAAGAGGTCCTGGTAGATGTGCATCAGGTGACTTTGACCGACGGCGGCGAGCGCCTGACGGAACTGCACGCTCGTGTCCTCGGTAGCGGCAACGGCACCACGTCCCGCTGCAACCGCGCCGGAGGAAACGAGGATGAGGCGCGCGCCATCACGGTGGAGCCTCGCCATCTGATTGACGAGCCCCGCCATGACCTCGTAGTTGGGGTTGCCGGTGTCGTTGGTAAGAAGCGCAGTTCCCGCCTTTACGACGATTCGACGATAGGACGCTTGCTGCTGCATAAGAGGAGAATCACGCTCCGCGTTGAATGCCGGGCGTTTGCGCGTTTAGCTACGAATCTATGCTAACAGTCACCGTTCATGTGTCAAGCAATTCGTATCTATGGTTTCCATCGCTTCTGAAACTTGGCGGCTCTCAGGAGGTTTTTCCTTCGATGCACATGCCAAGAAGGCCTTGCACCAAGCATCGTCCGTCAACCCCGTCGTGATATAGTAGACCGAGAGCCGACTGCTATGGACTAGGGAAG
>JAPPDQ010000116.1 GCA_028875495.1 Chloroflexota bacterium | reverse complement strand
GATATTGAATCCGTAGTCGAACTGAGCGATCACGACCGCGAAAGCCAACTCGGGAGAATCGTCGTCGCAGAGGGGAGGGCGACCGGCGTAGTCGTGGACGGTGAGACTATCGAGGCGGACGCGGTCATCTGCGCTGTACCGGGCACGAAGGTACCCGGCCTCATCCCCGAGCTGCCGGAAGAAACACGCCGAGCGCTTAGCACCGTCAGCTACTCAACCGGTTGCCGGGTGGTGATAGGTCTCGATCACCCTCCACTCCCTCCCGGCTGGCATGGCGCGCTCTACCCCGACGACGAAGACACCCCGCTCCTGCTGGACCGGTCCGTCTTCCTGCCTTCATGCGCACCTCCGGGCAAGAGCATTCTCGACCTACTCATCGGGCGCGAACGCGCCAAGGAACTCATCCCTCTCGACGACGATGAGATAAAGCGGCAACTGCTGGGAGCCGCTCGCCGGAACGCCCCTCCGGGCTCGGCTCTTCCCGGCGACGACGAGGGTCTGTTTTACCGCGTGTATCGCTGGGAAGAGGCGCTGTGCATGGGGACGCCCGGTATGCTCAAAGCGGTGGCGAACATCCCAAAGCAGCTTGCAGGGCGCATCGACAACCTGTTCTTGGCGGGCGATTACATGCGCGTGCCGTCGGTCAACGGCGCCCTCTCCAGTGGCTGCAGCGCCGCAATCGAGGTCGCAGACCTGTTGGCGTCTCGCGCCAGCTAGGCACAGCGTCTTGTGTCCTGTGTCAGAGATTCATTGAACAAATCCGCCCGTGGAAATCCCCTCTCCCGTCGTGGGAGAGGGCTAGGGTGAGGGTGACTCTCCGGACCACACTCAGCCGCTTTATACAACGAACTTCAGAAACAGGTCACCAGCCCACCACTCTGCACGAATTCACTGCCCATTGCCTTGACCCTAGGGTTGGGGATTCACTAGCCATCCCCCACAAGTTCGCCCTAATCCTTAGCAGGAGGTGGACGTGAGGCATGTGGCGGAAGCTCTAACTCTGAACTTCGCCTCCCTTGAATGGCTCCGCGATGCCCTATATATTCCCCCTATCGGGCCGGCAGAACCCCAAAGTGGAGTAAGAAGGCGTGACCCGGTTCTTGGTTGCGATGCTGCAGTTGACCGTCAACGCGCTGCGCGATCTGGCGCCGATCATCGTCGTCATCGCGTTCTTTCAGATCGTAGTGCTGCGGCAGCCTTTCCCTGATTTGCTGAGCGTCCTCATAGGACTGCTCTGCGTGATCGTTGGGCTGACGCTTTTCATCCAGGGGCTCGAAAGCGGCCTATTCCCATTGGGCGAGGCGCTCGCCCAGGGTTTCGCCCAAAAGGGCAGCGCCATCGTGCTCCTCACCTTCGGCTTTTGCTTGGGCTTCGGCACTACCATAGCCGAGCCGGCCCTGATCGCCGTCGCCGCCGAGGCCGCCGACGTTGCCGCCCAAGCGGGCGCCATCGTCGATAGCGACCGTGCGCGCACTTCCTACGCCTTGGAGCTGCGGATCGTGGTGGCCGTATCGGTGGGCGCCGCCATCGTACTTGGCATCTTGCGCATCCTCAAAGGCTGGCCGATTCACAGACTCATCATTGGCGGATATCTTCTCGTTACTGCCCTGACCATCTTCGCACCGGCAGAAATAGTCGGCGTCGCCTACGACTCCGGCGGCGTGACCACGAGCACCATAACGGTACCCCTTGTGACTGCCCTCGGCGTTGGACTCGCCACGTCCATTCGTGGACGCAACCCGATGGTCGACGGCTTCGGTCTCATCGCCTTTGCCAGCCTCACCCCGATGGTCTGCGTGCTCGCCTACGGGATGGTGACCTCATGACCGACTTCCCACGCGCCTTTGCCGACGCCCTGATCTCCACCGCCCTCGACGTCGCTCCCATCGTCGTGATCCTCCTGCTGTTTCAGATCGTCGTTCTCCGCCGTAAGCCGCCTAACCTGCGAAAAATAGCAGCCGGCTCCGGCCTCGTCCTGGTTGGACTTGCCCTGTTCCTCATAGGCCTCGAGAACGCGCTCTTCCCCATAGGCAAGACCATGGCCCGGCAGCTCACCGCGCCCGAATACATTGGAGCCGAGAATCTCGCTGCCGGCGTCGACTGGCTGGACTACTGGCAGGTCTACGCATTCGCCGCCGCCATCGGCTTCGCCACGACCATCGCCGAGCCGTCGCTCGTGGCCGTGGCGATAAAGGCCCGGGACGCATCCGGCGGAGCCGTTCACGCCTGGGGGCTGCGGATCGCCGTGGCCGTCGGCGTCGCCGTGGGAGTGGCGCTGGGTTGCTTCCGAATCGTCACCGGCACGCCCCTCCCCTGGTACATCATTGCCGCCTACCTTGTCGTCATGGTCCTCACATTCCGGTCGAGCAGGACCATCGTGCCGCTCGCCTACGACAGTGGCGGCGTCACCACCTCGACCGTCACCGTGCCCGTGGTCGCGGCCCTCGGACTGGGCCTCGCCGCCAGCGTTCCGGGGCGCAGCCCTCTAATCGACGGATTCGGACTCATCGCTTTCGCCAGCGTCTTCCCAATCATGTCCGTGCTGGGATACTCTATTGCCGCGTCCTGGTTGAGCCGCAGGCGGAAGTCCAAACTTCCCAAGGAGGCTTGAGCCGTGAGACTAAAGCTGATTGTTGCCCTCGTGAGCGACGACAAGAGCGATGTCGTCGTGGACGCCGCGCGAGCGGCCGGTGCCACAGGCTCCACGATCATCACCAGCGTGCGAGGCGATGGACTTGAGCCGGAAAAGACCTTCTTCGGCCTCGACCTCGCGGCAAAGCGCGATCTCGTCCTCTTCCTCGTGGTTGAGACCCGTGCGCGTGAGATCCTTGAACGCATCCGCGACGCTGCCCGCCTCGACTCCGAACCGGGAGCCGGCATCGCCTTCCAAGTGCCCATTGAAGACGCCGTCGGACTCAACACGCAGCTGCCCACTATCCTGGAGGAGGTGGAATCTGACTTATGAAAGAGAGCAATTCCCTCACGGTTGGAGACCTCATGGTCGAAGAGTTGCACACGATAGACGGACTCGCCACCGTTGCCGACGCCATGGCGCTCATGAAACGGCACCAGGTCAGCTCCCTCGTCATCAACAGGCGCAGCGAGGATGACGAGCTAGGCCTCGTCGTCGTCGCCGACATCGCGCGCGGAGTGATCGCCGACAATCGCGCCCCGGAGCGCGTCAACGTCTACGAGATCATGTCCAAGCCGCTCCTGACCCTGCGGGAGGACATGCTCGCCAAGTACGCCGTCCGCATGCTCGTGCGCTTCGAGCTCTCACGCGCAGTGGTCGTAGACCACGATCGCAAGCCCATCGGCATGGTCACCCTGCGCGACCTCATCATGGGCTACGCAGCGGACTGACGCTGAACCTGCCGCGACCGCCTCTCGCCCATTGAGGCTCGCTCATTCACCATCCACGTTATAGGGCTAGGAAACCGTCACCCCCTACGGCACGGCGGGATCGAGCGCCCTGGGCAGAAACGGATTGTCCGCCGGCTCCTTGCCACCGTAGAACCACGAAATCGGCAGCACTTTGAGCTTCCCGTTGAAGTCCCCCGGCTTGAGCATCGACCTCGGCCCGCCCCGCTGCACCATCTCCGCCTTGGTCGGATGGGGCTCGAACGTGGTGTAGCTGTGCGTGATGAATACCCTGTCCTCGAACGCGGTCACCGTCGGGTACGACCATCGTCCGAAGAAATCGCCCTCACGAATGTACCTCGCGTCCCGTTCGGGCGCCGCAATCCCCGGCTGGAACACCATCTCCTCCGGCCGGAGCGGGCGTATCGGTGGAGGCTCGACTCGCGTCCGTTCGTGCATCGACTCCACGTTCTGGAAGAACTCCCAAACGCTGCCGCCATTCCTGCTGATGGTAGCCGAGATGCACGTCCTGCTCAGGCCCAGCTTTACTTCCTCCTCGCCCTCCTGGTTCCAGATCAGCAGCAGATGGCCCGTTGACGGCAGCGAGCAGATAGCCCCGGGCGTCGTGCTTGCCGCGAACGGCGAGGGCTGAGGCCGCGTCCACGTCTGACCGTCGTCGTGCGACCACGCTTGGTACAGCCGCCCCAGTCCCGTCCGCATCACCATCAGAATGACTCCGGGAGCCGCCTCCGCCAGCGTGGGCTCGAAGACGTAGCTGTACGTCGTGCTCCAGTCCAGCATGATTATCAGGTCGCCGTCCTCGTTGCGGTCCCACGTCCTTCCCTCGTCGTCCGAGTAGACCGAGTACACCGCGCCGAACAGCGGGTCGAAGTAGTGTCCGCTCACCCCTAGAAACTGGCCGTCCACGATCCTGCCCGTTGTCGGTCGCTTCTCAGGCTCGAATCCGTGCCGCTGCCCGATGCCGTACTCCACCGGCATCAGGAGCCGTCCCGACGACGTGCGCACGATGGAATTGTCGAACGACCCGACACCATTGGGCGCTATGCGCACCGGAGCTTCCCACGTCTCGCCCGCGTCATCCGAACGCCAGAACACGAGGTGCGGCCCCGTGCCCTTTGCCCGGGCCGCCCGCAGCGCCGCCAGACGCTTCGTCTTCTGCTCCCGCGTCTCACCGTACGGAGCGGCCGGAGGCTTCCCAAGTTTCCCCACGAGCCCGACCCCTCGGCCCGACAGCTTCACCAGTGCGTGGCCGTCCACGAGATTCCCTTCGGTGTCCCATCGCTGGAACGGCTCCGACCACGTGATTCCCCTGTCCTCCGACGTTGAAAACTCGCCGTACGCCTGCCGCAGTATCCGCCCGTCATCCAGCTCCGCAAAAGTCGAGGAGGTGAAGTACCTCGTCTTGTGCTCGATCAGCATCTCCTCAGGCCGGGTCATAGGTACGTTGCTCATGTGCTCCCTCCTCGACTCCTTGAGTTTTCCGCGATTGTAGCACCGTCAAAACCGGAGCGAGATAATGCGGCGGCGGGACGAGCATGTTTATGAAGGAACTACTGTAGAAAGCAACCGTTCAACCTTCGTGAGCGCGCTTGACACACAGCCACCGTCATACCTGCGGAGGGAGAAAGAGGAAAGAAGGGCGTGTTGGGGTGGCCGGCCGGGGTGGGTCGGAGGCGCTGGGTGCTTTAGGGGTTTTGACCCTCACCCCAGCCCTCTCCCAGGACGGGAGAGGGGGTAAGAGGTGGGTCGGGACGGCCAGGGTCATATCGGGGATGGTGAGGATTTTAGATTCCTCGCTGCGCTCGGAATGACAGATGGCGGTAGGGTACGCCTTCACCCTTCGACAGGCTCAGGGTGAACGGAGTGTGTGTGGGTGTGTTGGGATGGCGGGCCGGGGGATTCACCGCAGAGGGCGCAGAGAACGCAGAGGGGAAGAGAAAGTAGAAAGTGGAAAGAAGGGAAAGTAGAAAGAAGGGCGTGTTGGGATGGCTGGCCGGAGTGGGGTGTTCGGTCGGATGGGAGGATGGTATCTGAGAGCTTGGTTGAGATGCGGCGCACGGTATGGATTCCCGCTTTCGGAGACCTTTGCGTAAC
>JAPPDQ010000378.1 GCA_028875495.1 Chloroflexota bacterium | reverse complement strand
CCACGCCAAGCACGACTACGGCGGCCAGGACGGACACCACGGTTGTGCTCCTGTCCCATGCACAGATGGTGCGGGGCCTCGATTGATACGTGGTATCTTGCGTACTTATTTTGGACAATTTCTGTGTAACTTGTGAATATGGTTGGCGCCCCGTAGAGGGGTTCTATCGTCAGCCGCGGGAAGCGGAAGGAACATAGATGAAGCAGCCATACCGGATTCTCGTCGTCGACGATGAGCCGGATCTGGAGCCGCTGATAAAACTGCGCATGAGGCGCAAGATCCGTTCCGGTGTGTACAGTTTCGAATTCGCAGAGAACGGTCTCGAGGCGCTTGAAGTGCTCAAACAGCACGAAGACATAGACATGGTTGTTACGGACATCAGCATGCCGCAGATGGACGGTCTCTCGCTCCTTCAGGAAATACCGGATGTCGCCGGCGACGATCTCCGTTGTGTCGTGGTATCCGCGTACGGTGACATGAAGAACATCCGCACGGCGATGAACCGCGGAGCCTTCGACTTCATCACCAAGCCGGTCGACTTCGATGACCTTAACATCACGATTGAACGGTCTCTCGAGCACCTGGAGCAGTGGCGAGAGGCGGCCGCAGCAAGAGATAAGCTCGTCGCGATTGAAAACGAGCTTCAGGTGGCGCACAGCACGCAACAGTCCATTCTCCCGAAGGTGTTTCCGCAAAACTCCGACTATCATGTTTTCGGCCACATGGAGCCGGCCCGTAATGTCGGGGGCGATTTTTATGACGTCATCCGGTTGCAGGACAACCGTGTTGGCCTCGCCATCGCGGACGTCTCGGACAAAGGCGTTCCGGCCGCGCTCTTCATGATGTCCAGCCGCACCCTGCTGAAAGGCGCGGCGATCGGCACTGACGATCCCGGTGAGGCGCTGGGTGAAGTCAATAAGCTGCTCCATGAAGAAAACGAGGCCTTGATGTTCGTCACGGTGCTCTACTCGATCTACGATTCGGCCACCGGGACGCTGACGTACTCAAACGGTGGACACGACGCGCCGCTGCTCGTGCGACCCGACGGAAGCTCGGAACTCCTCCCGCTCACGAACGGAGTTGCGCTCGGCATAGCGCCGGACGTAGAATTCTCTAGTAACTCGGTCCACTTGGAACCGGGCGACGCCGTTGTTCTCTATACGGACGGCGTCACCGAAGCGATGAATTCCAAAGGGGAACAGTTCGGCGTCGAGCGTATGCATCATGTCTTCGCGGCGAGTCCTCCCAAGAATTCCGAGCAGGCTGCTCAGGCGATGTTCGAGGCAGTGAGAGAGTTTGTCGGCGACGCGCAGCAGTTCGACGACATCACGTGTCTGGTGCTCCATCGGGGTGAGGGCGGTTCCTAAAGGCGAAGTACTCCGCAAAACCATGAAAAGGGAGAGAAAAATGCGAGTTGCAACACTTGCCTTGTTGGTTTTTTCTGCAGTTGCTGCAGTGATTATCGCGGCGTCGGCCGTGTCGGCCGATGACCACGGAGGCGATGGGACTTACGGGTGCTTCCTCTATAACGGCGAGGTGTTCTGGGACGGCTACGCGCACCCTGCCGTATTCGGAGCCGGTCCGAGTATTGGCGCCAGCCCGAGTCTTGGTCTGGTGATGCTCGCCGGACCTGAGTGCGATAAATTCCCGTCCCGCGCCGACTATGCGGACAAGCGCGTCTGGAGTCCGGAGTACCAGCCAGCCACCCCGACGCCCCTGCCTACTCCAACACCTACGCCCACACCAACGCCTACACCAACGCCCACTCCGACACCTACTCCGCCACCCGATGATGGCGGATCACAGTGGCCGTCCAATCCGTGGTGCTTCTGGAACGACGAGGGAACGGCGCTGTTCTGCTACGGGTAAACCGCCCCTAGTAGTGACTTGTTAGTCAGAGGCCCAACTACACGCCAATCAGTGTAGTTGGGCCTCATTATCCCAGACAGGAGTTGGGTCGACGCGTAGAACTCGCGGTTATGTCGGAACGACGTTGCTTCTAGCCGACCGGCAGATCGACACGGTACATGTCCATCACCGGATCGAACTTCGCCTTGAAGTCGTCGTCCGGGGGAGCCATCGGTAGACGGGTCGGCCCCGCGTCGAACCCCGCGCGGTTGACGGCGTACTTGATCGGCACCGGGTTCGTCACCCAGAAGAGCGCCTTGAAGATCGGGAGCATTCGCAGGTGCTCCTTGGCGGCGCTTTCGAGCTCCCCTTCGAGGATCAGCCCCATCATCGTCTTGATCTGGTCGCCCATGATGTTCCCGGCCACGCTGACGATCCCGTAGCCGCCCACGCACATAACAGAGAACGTCTCGTCGTCGTTGCCGGACCACACCAGGAACCCGTCCGGCGCACCGTCGACGATCCTGGCGATCTGCACCGGATCGCTCGACGCTTCCTTGACGCCGACGATGTTGTCGATCTCCGCCAGTCGCAGCGTCGTCGAATCGTCAATGTTCAGCGAGGTCCGGGAAGGGACGTTGTACAACATGCACGGCAGCGAGGTTGCCTCGGCGATAGCCTTGAAGTGCAGGTACAGGCCTTCCTGCTGCGGCTTGTTGTAGGCGGGCACCGTCAGCAGGAATCCGTCGACTCCCAGCTTTTCGGCCTCCTGCGTCAGCTCCACCGACTTGCGGTGATTGTTGTCCGTCGTCCCGGCGATGATCGCCACGTCGGGGCCGACGGCCTCCTTGACCTCGGCGAACAGGCGCAGCTTCTCTTCGTCGGACATCGAGGGGGACTCCCCCGTCGTGCCTCCGATAACCAGCCCGTCGTTTCCCGACGCGATGAGGCCCTGGGCCAGCTTTCGCGCCTGGTCGTAGGCGATCTCCCCGTCCTCGGTCATCGGCGTAATCATGGCGGTGAGCAGTCGTCCGATTTCTGCCGGCATCTTAGCCCCTCCTTGCCGGGGTACTTACCAAGCCCCGGCTCATCATTTCCTCTGCGATCTGGATTCCGTTCAGCGCGGCGCCCTTCCGAAGGTTGTCCGTAACGAGCCACATGGCGACGCCGCAAGGGTTCGAGACGTCCTGCCGGATCCTGCCGACGAACACGTCGTCCTCTCCCTCCGCGTCGACGGGCATAGGGTATCGGTTCATGGCGGGGTCGTCCACCACCTTCAATCCGGGCACGTTGGACAGCGCTTCCCGGACCTCGCCGGGGCCGATAGGCTCCTCGAAGTCGATGTGCACCGCCTCGCTGTGGCCGACCATCACGGGCACGCGCACGCACGTGGCCGAAATCCGTAGGTCGGGCTCGTGGAGTATCTTGCGGGTCTCATTGACCATCTTCATCTCTTCGGTCGTGTACCCGTTATCCTCGAACGTTTCGACGTGTGGAAGCACGTTGAATGCGATTTGGTGAGGGTATTCGCTCGGCTCGATTGGGCCATTGTCGAGTGATGAGGCGGATTGGTTGCGCAGCTCTTCGACGGCGGCCGCGCCTGTCCCTGACACTGACTGGTATGTGCTCACGACCACCCGCTCGATGGAGTTCACTCCCATCAGCGGTTTCAGAGTCATGGCAAGCGGCGCGGTCGAACAGTTGGGCACCGACACGATGCCCCGGTGAGTCTCCAAGTCGTCACCGTTGATCTCAGGTATCACGAGGGGAACGTCCGGATCCATGCGGAAGGCTGAGCTCTTGTCCACGACGGACGCGCCGTTATCCACTGCTAACGGGCCGATCTCCCTGCTGATGCCGCTGCCCGCGCACACGAATACGAGATCAACCTCGCCAAGAAGCTCCGGCGTTGCCTCCTCAACCGTTCGCTCCTTGCCCAGTACCGTCAGCTTCCTGCCCCACGACCGTTCGGACGCGCACAGGCGCACCTCGGTAGCGGGAAAGCTCCGCTCTTCGAGTATGGAGAGAAAGACCGAGCCCACCGCTCCGGTCGCCCCGATCACTGCGATTCGACAGCCGTCCATTGCTCCTCCCGTCCAACGCAACACCGAAAGGATACCGTCAATACGTAGTCGATTCCAGCATTACGTCGGTCGGGAACTTGAAGCTACGAGGCTTTACAGCCGTTCCAGCATCTCTCGCTTCTTGGCCTCGAACTCCTCTTCAGAAATGACGCCCTTCTGCCTGAGGTCGCTGAGCCGCTCCAGCGAAGAGAAGACATCCTTCGATTCGGCCTCGCGATTCTTGAGGTCCCCAACAACCCGCTTACCACTTTCCAGAGCCTCGTCGTACGTCTTTCTCGCGGAGTCGAGATCAATGTCAATCAGGTTCCCGCCCGTCTCATAGTGCCGCTTCGCCACCTGGCCGACGGCATAGGTTGACGCTCCCGACAACACGGACATCGACGCGCCACCGACCAAGGTGCCGACACCCGGCACGGCCTTTATCAAAGATGCGCCAAATCGAGCAAACGTGCCTCCCGTCAGGGCCGTTACGAACGTCTTTCCTAAGTTCTCGGTGAAGTCAGAATCGTATGCTTCGGCGAGCTGCTTGAGCATGTCGATCTGTATGGCCGATACGGCCAGTACGTCAAACATCGGGACGGGAATCAGTCCCGCGCCCATGCCCCACAACGTATGAGTGCGGATGATCCTGTCGGCCCGCTCGCTCCGCTCCCGGACCAGCACTCCGTCATCGCTCGTCGTCTCGTCTTGCGCTACTTGTGTCATCGTGCGCCTCCTCATGTGATGATTACATTATAACCGTGTTTAGTGTAATTAGTAATCACACGATCGCGTGATTTTTCTGACGAATGAACCGTCTGACGGTATGCCAACCGGAAGGCCGTGTCTGTAGGAAACCATTGCAAAGCTCTCCAAGCAACACTGGTTCATTTATCGCGGTTCGTTGCTCTCTATAACCAAGCTTGCGGAGGCACGTGAAACGTGCTGAAATACACCATTGTGACGTAGCTGGGAAGGACGCACTTTGAGGGAGGTTTGCAGGAACATGCGACAGCAGCTGATGGCCTTGGAGGAAGAGGGAACGCCGATTCGCGTTGCCGTGATCGGGTGCGGGCGATTCGGCTCGATGGTGATCTCGCAGCTTGCCCATGCTCTCGGTATGGAGGCCTCTATAGCCTGCGACCTCGATGTCCGACGTGCGTCCGATGCGCTTGCACACGAGCGCAGGCCGCGTATCAGGCCCGTCAAGACCAACGACGTGGGCAAGGCCAATGACGCCCTGAACAAAGGGCGTCATGTCGCAACTGACGATTCGGCTGTCGCGATCAACGCCGAGGTGGACGTCGTGGTCGATGCCACGGGCAACCCCGACATCGCCGCCAAGCACGCCTACGACACCATCATGGCGGGCAAGCACGTTGTCATGGTATCGGTCGAGGCCGACGTGCTGGTAGGCCCTATTCTTAAGGATATGGCCGACCAGGCGGGAGTCGTCTATACGGCGGCCTACGGCGACCAGCCCGCCATCATCGAGGAGCTGGTCGACTGGGCGGTGAGCATGGGGTTCGACGTGGTCGCGGCGGGCAAGGGCACTAAGCACCGGGACGA
>JAPPDQ010000470.1 GCA_028875495.1 Chloroflexota bacterium | reverse complement strand
CTTCCAGGACCCCTACGGCTCCCTCAACCCTCGCATGACGTGCGGCGACATCGTCGGCGAGCCGCTCTCGGTGCACAAGCTGACCGAGAGCAAGGGCGAGTACCAGGACCGTGTCGCGGAGCTCCTCCAAACGGTGGGCCTCAACCCCTTCATGGCCGACCGGTACCCCCACGAGTTCTCCGGCGGCCAGCGTCAGCGCATCGGCATCGCGCGGGCGTTGGCGGTTAACCCCGACTTCATCGTGTGCGACGAGCCGGTCTCGGCGCTCGACGTCTCCATTCAGGCCCAGATCATCAACCTCCTCGAAGAACTCAAGGAAAAGCTCCAGCTTACCTACCTCTTCATCGCCCACGACCTCTCCGTCGTGCGGCACATCAGCGACCGCGTGGCCGTCATGTATCTCGGCCACATTGTCGAGGTCGCCAGCCGCCAGGAGCTCTACGACAACCCCCTCCACCCGTACACGAGGGCACTCCTCTCCGCCATCCCGATTCCAGACCCCGACATGGAGGAGCAGCGCGAGCGCATCATCCTCCACGGCGAGCTGCCCAGCCCCATGTCCCCGCCCGAAGGCTGCGTCTTCCACACTCGTTGCCCCGTCATGGTCGAGGAGTGCAAGGACGAGATGCCCCAACTCCGCGAGGTCAGCCCCAACCACTGGGTCGCCTGCATCCGCGCCGACGGCTACGAGACCGCCCTGACGGCGTAAGGGTCTTCTTTTCTGCCTAGCTCGGACACCTACTGCTCTTCAGAGTGTGTTCCTGCTCGCGCTTCACAGGGAGTCCATCCATAACTTCGTTCCCCCTGAACCTGTCGAAGAGCAATTCGTGGTTCAAAATGACATACTAACGGCCCCCACTAATCTGGGACAGGTTCTAGCCGGCCAATTGGTTGACGACCCCACGCATTAGTCATATCATTAGCTAACCTGATCCCAAAGGAGCGGGCAATGGTAACGGTGAACGTCCACGAAGCGAAGACCCACCTGTCACGTCTGCTGGCGCAGGTCGAGGCGGGAGAGGAGGTCATCATCGCCCGAAACGGCAAGCCCGTCGCCCAGCTCGTGCGCTGCAAGAAGCGCGGCAAGCGACAATTCGGCTCGATGAAGGGCCTGATAAGCATCGACGACCACTTTTTTGAGCCGCTGTCGGAAGAAGAGTTGGCCGCCTGGGAGGGCGGCTGACCGTTGCGGCTGCTACTAGACACCCACGCATTCATTTGGTGGTTTGCCGGAAGCGAGCAGTTGCCCCAATCCGCCCGGCGGTTGATAGAAGCTGACTACAACGACGTGCTGATAAGCGCGGCGTCGGCATGGGAGATCGCAACCAAGCACCGGAAGGGCAAACTGCCGGAAGCGGAGGCTCTGGCTCGCGATATTGCCGGCGCCATAGCCGACCAGGACTTCGAGGAGTTGGCCGTCACCGTGGACGACGCCGCGCGCGCCGGAGCGCTTCCCGGTCCGCTGCGCGATCCCTTCGACCGAATGCTCATAGCGCAGGCTTTGTCGCGCAACCTCGTTCTCATCTCGAACGAGTCCCTCTTCGACCGGTACGACGTCCGCCGCTTGTGGTGACACGCGATCACCCCTTCGGTAAGTAGGGGCGATTCACGAATCGCCCCTCATCTCCTCTCCCGTCGTGGGAGAGAGCCTGTCCCGTACTCCGATACGGGAGCTAGAGCCTGCCCCGTACTTGATACGGGGGTGAGGGTATATGGACCCAACTCTACCCCTACCCCTACCCCAATTCCCCGATGCGAAGAATGCGCGCAAGCGAGAGCCGCCGGATGAGCATGATCAGGGCCAGCGTGATGACGGCGAAGATCACGAGCATCACCGCGTAGGTGATGGCAAGCGCCCCCCAGTCTATGACCATCACGAACGGCGGAACGACCTTCCCGCCGAAATCGTCGTGGCCGAGGAACGGCATGATGGTCGCGCCGAGCCTGCTCCCCATCCACGTGCCGAGAGCGAGTCCCACGGCGATGATTACCGTCTGTTCCAGCCACATCAGCATCATCAGTTGACGGCCGGATAGTCCTGTCGTGCGCATGATGGCGAACTGTACCTGCCTGCTTCGGAACGACGAGTAGGCGTGTACGAGGAAGCCAAGGCAGCTCAGAAGCAGGACGGCGGAGAAGGCAATGAAGAGCAGCGCCCTCCACCCCGCTTCCACGAGAGGATCGACACTGGCGTCCTTCGCCCGGAACCGCTCCTCCCGGTCGAGGACGGTGACCGACCCGAATTCCTCGAGAGAACCGATGCTCTCCAACAGGCTCTCTCTCGCCGCGCCCGTGGTGGAAGAAGCGATCCACAGGTCCTCCGGCAGGAAGGGCTGGTCGGCGACGCCGCTTGTAGCGAACGCGTTGAGCGCCGAGATGTCGGCTATCAAATAGGGTTTCAGGTCGCTCGAAATGGTGGGGAACAGCTCCACCGACCCGACGATGGATATCGGTATCCGGGCCCGGTCGACCGACACCTCGAACTCATCTCCGACACGGTGGTTTTCGTTGTTCAGGAAGGCCTCGCTGGCCAGCACCCTGATCGGTGGCGGATCGTCGCCCGCGAATATCCCACGCGGGGTGAGAGGCTCGCCCTTCGCCCACGTGAACACCGCCGCGCCGGGCACGTTCTCGAAGACCTCCGCCGACGGCTTTAGCTCGTCGCTGATGGAGTTTTCAGTGGTCTTGAGCAGCGACCATGCGTCGATGGAGTCGAACCCGTCGAGCAGCGTCTGCCGTCCGTCGCTCATGGTCACGTGAACGTCGTCGAACAGCACCGTCCCGGGCTTGAGCGATACGTTGAGGTTCGACTGCTCGACGTAGAGCGCGCTCAGCTTGATCGGTCTGTTCGCAAGAAAGTCTTCGCGACCCTGCTCCGCCAGCGGCACGTCGAGGCTCAGCCAGTCGCTCGAACTCACGAATCCCAGCTTGTAGGCCGCCTGCTGATCGATTGCGTTCGTGAGGCGGGCTACCACCTGGAGCGTGGGCTGAATCCTGTCCGATTTGATTCTCGCCCCGATGGACACTGCGTCGGGTGGGAGCTCGATCCCGCCACCCTTGTAGACGGATTCGTCCGGGCGTATCCGCGCCAGCAAGTCCTCGATCGGTTCGTCGGTGAAGTCGTCGCGGAACCACGCCACGTTATCGAAGTTGGAGCTGTTCAGGCCGATCAGCTCGAACGACCCGCCCTGCTGTCGTGTCAGGTCGCGTCCTGCCCGCTTGAGAACGGCGCTGACGGTGTCCACGCCGGGAATGCGCTCATAGGCGATCTCCTCGGCGAACCGGTTGCCCGTCATCAGTGCCTCGTCGTCCGAAGCTGACGTTCGGTTGACGCCGACGATCCGCACGTCGCTGCCGGATACATGCAGGATGCGCTCCTCGAAGCTGCGCTGGAGGGTCGTGCCGAAGCTCGACGCGAAGATGCCCAGCCCTGCCGTGAGGATCAGCAGGAGCGAGAGTCGCGAGTAGTGCGTCGGCTGGCGGGACATCTGCCACACGGTCATGGCGGCCGCCACCGGCAACACCTTGGCGAAGAGCTTGCTGATGAGGTTCATCGCCAGCGGGAAGAGCCTGAGCAGCACCATCGCCGATGCCACCAGCACGAGTCCCGGCACGGCCAGCAGAAGCTCATCGGCCACCGCCGCCCCGAACACGTCGCGGGCCACCACCGATCCCTGCTCCGTGAGCTGGCGGAAGAGGAAGATCGCGATTAGAAGCAGCAGAACGTCAAGATAGTACCGCTGGAAGACGGGCAGTGCGCTTGGTCGGGACGACTGCTGCCGCTGCTGGGTGATTCCGAAGCGAGAGGCCTGAATCGCGGGAATCAGGAGCGCCACGAATCCCAGCACGCCGCCGAGTACGCTCAGGGCATAGGCGGATGGCGATATCTCGACCGACAGCAGCCCACCGCCCGTCAGTCCGAAGAACGCGGGCGTCAGGCCCAACAGGCTGATGGTGAACGCCGCGATGATGGGCGCCACGATTGCCGCGAGGACGGCTATGGTCGCCCCCTCCAGGATGAACACCATGAGTATCTGCGACGTATCGGAGCCCCGGCTGCGGAACTGGGCAACTTCCGATCGCTGGTTCTCGACAAGGAGCGAAGACATGGTCGCGACGTAGTACAGGATCACGAAGGCGATCAGAATGAGCACGATGAACATGGGCAGCCTGCTGAAGAACAGCCGCTGGTCGTACTCGATGAGGGCGTCGTCCAGGCCCGTCGTCTGGGATACCGTCTGGAGTGACGCGACGGAGCGGCTGGCCATCACCTGGATGTTGCCGACGGTCAATTGCGCGTTATCGGCGTTTATCAGGCTCGGATCGGTCTTGAGGTACCAGTAGTAGCCTGCCGACATGCTCCCGATGGACGGGCCGAGAGCTTCCAGGAACGACTGCCGCGAGATGAAGAACGGCATCAGGCGCAGGTCGGTCGTCATCGTTTGAGTCTGGAGGGATTTCTCCGTGAAGTGGACCAGCTCGGCGTCATTGGCGTCTTCCCAGTCGAATGCGCCGGAGATCGTCACGTACACGTGTGGGATGTCCGAGGAGATGGTCGGCACCGCGGCGAACCGGTCTCCCACCCGGGCGCCGAGCTCCCGCATCGCCTGGAGAGGAACAAGCGCCTCCAACTCCAGCGGCTGACCGCGCCCGACTGCCGCGCCGACGCTGGGCTGAGCGCCTTCGATCAGGGGTATCCGCGCTTCAAGGTCGTCGATGTATGCGAAGAACGTGCGGTCATCGCCGTCTGAGGCGGACTCCTCGCTTCCGGGGCTGCCAAGGTAGAAGGTGGGAGTGCGTGCGGCGTGGACGGAGTCCCGCAGCATCCATGAGACGTGCCGGTTCACGAGCGGCACGATGACATTACTGACCTTGCCGTACTCCTCGTTATTGGTCGGGCCCCTGCTGGCGTGGACGGTGATGTTTAGCTGCTCCTGCGTGCGCCTTTCGAGAGAGTTCTTGAGGGCTAGTTCGCGGAGAGCCTCGAAGTAAATAACCGTGCCCGAAAGGATGGCCGACGCCAGCACCACGCCGACCACGACGTACGACAGGAGCCGCCAGTGGGCAAGCGCGCGCTTGGCGACGAGCTGCCACGTCGCGATTACCCCGTAGGTGATCGAGTTAAGCCGCTCGTTTATGGCCTTCTTGTTCATCATCGGTTGATCGGATTATAGCAATTCACTATTTCGATTCCGGCAGTCGGATGGCGTACAGGCAACCATCCGTCGACCCCACGTAGACGACTCCGCCGGCCACCGTGGGTGACGAAGAAACGGGGCCCTCCGTCCTGTATTGCCAGAGCAGTTCCCCCTCCGATGCCGACGCAGCGTAGAGATTGTGGTCGAACGACCCGAAGTACACGACGCCATCAGCTATGGCAGGAGACGACTCGACCCGCCCGCCGGTAGGGAGTCGCCATCGCACCGACCCGAACTCCGCATCCAACGCATAGAGGTGTCCGTCCCTCGATCCGACGTACACGATTCCTTCCCCTATCGCCG
>JAPPDQ010000078.1 GCA_028875495.1 Chloroflexota bacterium | reverse complement strand
GGGATAGGGCCTCTGGACTCAATGCCGGAGTGGAAGAAGGTGTGGCTCGGCGGCTTGGGTGTGCTCATGGTCTGTGTTTCCGTCTATCCGGTGCTCGGAACAATGGACAGGCTCCCCGTCCGATTCGATACGACTATTCCGCTCACCCTCGACGGCATGGCCTACATGCGCGACGGTCAAACGTACTCGGACCGGGGGGGAACCATCGACCTGACGGCAGACTACGAGGCCATCCGCTGGATACAGCAAAACGTCGAAGGTTCACCCGTGATGCTCGAAGGGGTGACGCCCACCTACCGCTGGGGTGGGCGAGTCTCGATCTATACGGGTCTGCCTAGCATCGTCGGCTGGGAGTGGCATCAGGAACAGCAGCGCTGGAATTACCGCGAGACCGTCGACCAGCGCATCCGTGAGGTCGCGCGAATCTACAATGCACTGTCCAATCAAGAGGCGCTGGATATCATGCGCATGTTCGACGTCGAGTTCGTCTACCTCGGCAAGTTAGAGCATATCTACTACGACCCGTTGGGACTCGCGAAGTTCGACAACGGCCTCGACGGGGCGCTCGAACAGGTCTATGAGAACCGCGACGTGCGAATCTTTCGCGTTCGTGAGTGACGGGGCGATGCCCCTACCCTACGTCCTCGATGACCGAACAACGGACTCTTGGCACACCTGTAAACCCGTTTTCTGAAGTAGTGAGTGCGGTCTACAATCAATGGCATCACTGCTTGACGGGAATTGCTTATGCGACCGGGACGTAACTTCCTCGATGTCATGATTCTCCGAATGTTCGTCGCTTCACTCGCGGCAGTTGTGCTGATAGGGCTGCTCGCCTGTGGGCAGTTGGAAGAGACTCACGGGGTCAACCCCATTCCGATAACGCGTCCTATGCCGGAGCAGTATGACCTGCTGGAGTCGGCGTTTCATCAGTCGAACATTCGGGTAACCGTCGGCGAGCGAGTCGAGGTGTCGGTGGAAGTGCGGCAGGAGAAGCACGACGAGCACATCTGCGGCGTGCCGAGTGTAATCGACCCGTTTGGCAACGTTCTTCTAGCCCTCACACCCCGGCAGAACGTCGCAGAAAGCACGGCCAGCCACTACGTATACGAGTCGCAGTACGCCTTCCTTGCCGCGGCGTACGGTGAATATGGCGTCAGGCTGGAGAATCGAGGATGTCTTCTCGATGATGTTCCCGCCGTTGCGACCGTGCAGTGGACGGTCTTTCCGGTGCAGGAGTGAATCCGGTGAGAGCCAATTCCGGCTCTATGGCAGATTCCCCCAAAGGCTTGTGGGGCTCGAAGTATCCGGCAACTCGTGCTTCGACAGGCTCAGCACGAACGGGGGTATTCGCTGGGTGTCATTGGCCTCTTATCAGGTACGGTGGAGGCACTGAACTTGTGGAAGAGCCGAGCAACGCTTGTCGGCGGTCAATAGCGTGAGGCTCCCCCGCCGCTCCAAGCTGCCGCGCACGTTTGCGGCGTTCCAGAGTCCGAGCTACCGCATCATGTGGCCGGCGAACTTCTCCTCGCTGCTGTCGCGGTGGATGCAGATGACGCTGCTGGGCTGGATGGTGCTGACGCTCACCGACTCTGCGTTTCTCGTGTCGCTGGTCGGGTTCTTCTCCCTCGCGCCGATGCTCTTCGTCGGTCTGCTGAGCGGAGTGCTGGCCGACAGGTTCGACCGGCTCAAGCTGCTTCGCGTGACGCAGGTGGTCGGGTTCGTGGCCGGGATAGGGATGGCGGCTATCCTTGTCATGGGGAGGGAGGAGTTCTGGCACGCCTACGTGACCATCACCCTCGTCGGATCGGCCTGGGCGCTGGAGCTGCCAACCCGGCGTTCGATGATCCACGACCTCGTGGGGAGCAACGGCGTCACGAATGCCGTTGCGCTCGACTCGATTGGCATGAACGCCAGCGCCATGGTCGGGCCTGCGCTCGCGGGGGTCCTGATCAGCCAGGTGGACGTGGTGGGCGGATACGTGGCAGTGGTCGTCTTCTCCATGGTCTCGATGGTGTTGGTCTGGATGCTAAGGCTCGACATCAAGGGACGGGCATCTGCGGCAAGACGGCGGATGATGGTCGACCTGCTGGTGGGGGTCCGATATACGCTCCGGCAGCGGACGCTGCTGGCCGTCGTCCTGATAACCATCGTGATGAACGTGCTGTTCTTCCCGTACCGGTTCCTCATTCCGGTCATCGCGCGAGACGTTCTGGGAGTGGGTCCTGACCTGGTGGGCGTGAGGGACTCGGGCGCCGGACGTGGCGCGTCGGCGGGGGCGAGTGCGATTGCCTCGTCGGCCAACATGCGGCGGCATGGGCTGATCTTCATCGGCGGCTCGGTGCTGGCTGCCGTCTGCCTGATGGGATTCTCGTTCTCCAAGGTCTATCCGATGTCGCTGGCCCTGCTGCTCGTTCTCGGCGCGGGCACGGCCGGATTCGGCACCATGCAGGCGACGGTGGTGATGCTGGTCGCGCGAGCAGGAATGCGCGGCAAGGCGTTGGGAGTAATCAGCCTGGCGATAGGCACCAGCCCGGCGGGGTCGCTCATCGTCGGAGCGCTGGCTGAGAGGGTCGGCGCGCCGATGGCGATCACGATCATCTCAGGGGTGAGTCTGTCTCTGTTGTTCTTGATAGGTCTCCTGATGCCGTCCATCCGGGCGCAGACGAGGCTGAAGGGAGACGGTGAGTAGGGGTGCGGTTCGCGAATTGCCCCTACGGGTAACTTGATCAGAGTTGGTCAAAGGAACATCGAAAGCTCGCTGCTTTCCACATTCCCTCTCCCGTAACTAGCTCTCTTCGGTGACCGGCTCTCCACCCAACTGGACAAAATCAAATACCATTACGTTGACGCGTGTTCTGGTTCTGCAGCCGGTCCCCAGCTATCTCAATTCAGATTGCCTGCAAGGAAGACCAAAGGAACTTGTGGTATGGTAAATGTTGTAGAGGGGGACGCGGACAGGGCTGTCCGCGTTTTGTTTGCCGGGAGATGAGCGCCTATGATGCATAGGAGTTTCGTCTGCGTTCTGTTCGCCTTGGTCGTGGGCACTTCCGCCTGCTGGTTGGCGAACGACGGCCCACAACAGCCACCTATCACTCCTGTAGTTCGCACCTTGCCGTCGCCGACTCCTACGCTCACGCCCACCTCGACGGCCACGCCGACACCTACACTCACGCCCACCTCGACGGCCACTGCCACGCCGCCCGTAGAGTCTACCCGCACTCCGACTTATGCGCGGACTGGCGAAATCGAAGGCTACGGCTACACTCCTTACTATGTAGAAGCTCAAGTTGAACTCTCAGGTTTGATCGCAAGGGTAAGGCATTTGTCGGTAGGGCCGTCTTTCAGGATAGGGTCCAGCGCTGACCCTGAGAACAGGTACCTTTCTTATGTTCACTTCTCCTTTAGCGTCATAGAGCCGATCAAAGGTACGCCAGCCGGAGATGAAGTGGTAGTTGAGTATTTAGTCTATGGCGGAATGCCCACAAAAGCTCAGGCACTAGAAAAAGCAGAGGAATGGATCGCCTCAAATCACGAAGCGTGGTGGAACAAGCGAGAGGCAATCATCTTCCTGGACGACCTGAGATTCGGAGGAGCTGTCGCAGGAGGCAAAATATCTGAACTCTCTACGGACGCACACTACAGCTTTGCGAATCACTTTTGGTGTGAAGACAGCAGTTGCGCTGGGTGGGAACTTCGTGAAGACAGTACCTATCCCAATTGGGTATGGCTTCCTTTTGTAGGGCAAGATGCGTCGCTCGAAGTACCCGATAGCGAGCGGATGTTTCAAGTCGTAGTAGACCCTTATGATGGGGATAGCTATGGAAACCAAACATTGGTCTACGTGAGTCTTGCCGACATCAAGGCAATCATAGAAACATACTGGTCGAGAAGTCGTGTCGGGCGTCCTATTTACCTTGAACAGCAACGCCGTCTTTGGGAGACGAAAAGTGCGGACAGCTACTCGTTTGTCTACTCGTATGTGGAAAAAGGGCGTATCGTCACCCCTGCAACAATGATAGTCGTGCGAAACAGAGAGGTCGTCGCCGCGGTTTTAGTCGAGGATGTCGACGAAGAGGGCGAGATCCGAACCGCTGGGTTTAGGATAGAAATAGAACCTGGCAACAACTCGACGACGCTAGAGCTAGACGAGTCTTTGTTTTGGTCGTTGGCCCTTGGTTGGGCGACTAGAAAGTCTTGGATCGCTGATGCATCTTTCGACTATGAATTTGGCTACCCTACTACCATCAAGATAGAGGAACGTAGCGGAACCGAGTCGTTCTTCTATATCTCTAACTACACTCCACTAGACATCTAGGACGCTCACGGTCCCTCCTCGTAGTGATTGCTGTCAACTGCGAAGTTGTGTGGCGTACGAATAGTGTCTCTCAGACAAAGGCTTTGATTCGACCTCGCGATATCGGGGTCCGAGGCCGTCCCAATCTGTCTCACGCAGTCTGAGCGATTACCGATCAGCCTCTTTCGTTGACCCTTTCCGGTGTCGCGCCTATAATCTCAAGTGGTGGTGGCAGTGCAGGGATAGTCTCCAAGCCGCAGATTCAGGGGGTGAGGATGTCCTTTCCAACGGATAGGCCGCGAGAGGCTTGCGGCATCGTTGGAGCATACCTGCCAGGAGAGGACGCCGCCCGGACCGCATACTTCGCGCTCCATGCCCTTCAGCATCGCGGGCAGGAGAGCGCGGGCATCGCCACGAGCGACGGCAGCCAAATTAAGAGTCGCACGGCGATGGGTCTCATCACCCAGGCGTTCAACGAGGAAGACCTCGTCGTCCTTCCCGGCCACCTCGGCATCGGCCACGCCCGTTACTCGACCACCGGGCGAAGCACTATCGAAAACTCCCAGCCGATCTTCTCCAACGGCTCCGGCGTGGAGATCGCCCTCGCTCATAACGGCAACATCGTCAACGCGAGGGCGCTCCGGTCCGAGCTTGAGGACTGGGGAGCGACGTTCAAGACCACCAGCGATTCCGAGATCATCGCCCACCTGATGACCCACGCTCCGGCTCCCACGCTGGAGGAACGCATCGTCTACGCCATGGGCAGGCTCGAAGGAGCGTATTCCCTGACGGTGATGACGGAAGATACGGTGTACGGCATTCGCGATCCGATGGGCGTGCGCCCGCTCTGCATCGGCAAACTCAACGGAGGCTGGGTGATCGCGTCGGAGACGTGCGCTCTCGACCAGATTGACGCCGAGTTCATCCGGGACATTCATCCCGGCGAGGTGGTCGCGATCGACGCGGACGGCCTTCGCAGCGTAAGCCGCCGGATGTCCGACGGCATTCGGGCTCCCTGCATCTTCGAGCACATCTACATGGCCCGCGCCGACAGCGTGATCGATAACCGCCTCGTATACAACAGTCGCAAGTCAATGGGGGAACAGCTCGCCAGAGAGCATCCCGCAGACGCCGACATGGTCATCGGCGTCCCCGACTCAGGCATACCCGCCGCGGTGGGCTACGCCGAGGAGTCCGGCATTCCCTTCGAGGAAGGC
>JAPPDQ010000380.1 GCA_028875495.1 Chloroflexota bacterium | reverse complement strand
CCGGTGCCGTCGATTTCTTTCGGCGCTCCCATCTGACCGTCCCGCTCGATGGTCGCCCTGACCTGCTCCGAGCCCGGAGTCACCATGAACTCAGCGCTGGACTTCAGACCATGCGCGCTCGCCTGCTGTGCAACGTCGGCTGCCCTGCTCATATCTTCGTACGACGAGTTGGTGCAGCTTCCTATGAGCGCAGTCTGAATCTCGTCGATGAACCCGTTAGTCTCATCATTCACTTCAGCCGCCAAGGCCGAGATGGGCCGCGCCCGATCGGGAGAGTGTGGCCCCACGACATGCGGCTCCAGCTTCGAGAGGTCGATCTCCACCACCCGGTCGTAGTGGTTAGCCGGGTCGGCCTCGACTTCGGGATCGGGAGTCAAGAGGTCCCGATTCTCCTCGGCGAGACGCCCGATGGCCGCTCTTCGAGTTGCATTGAGGTACTTGGTCATACGGCTGTCGTGCGCGAAGATCGACGTCGTCGCACCGATCTCAGCCCCCATATTCGTGATGGTTGCCTTGCCGGTGCAGCTTATGGAACGTGCGCCCGGCCCAAAGTACTCCAGGATGGCGTTGGTGCCACCGGATACGGTCAACTCACCTGCCACTCGGAGAATCACGTCCTTCGGTGCCGTCCATCCGTTCTTCTCGCCTGTGAGATACACTCCCACGTGTCTCGGATAGAGCACCTCCCACGGCAGGCCTGCCATCACCTCCACGGCGTCCGCGCCCCCGACGCCGACGGCGCAGGCCCCAAGTCCACCGGCATTCGGCGTGTGAGAGTCCGTCCCGATGATGAGTGCTCCGGGGTATGAGTAATTCTCTAATACCACTTGGTGAATGATGCCCGCTCCTGGCCCCCAGAAGCCTGCCCCATACTTCGCGGCGGCGTTCTTCAAAAACTCATAGACCTCCTTGTTCTCTTCCATCGACTGAACGAGGTCGATTCCGCCCTCCACTCTGGCCTGAATGAGATGATCGCAGTGGACGGTCGTGGGAACGGCCACGCTCTCGCGCATGGTCTGCATGAAGTTGAGCATCACCGTCTGGCCCAATACGTCCTGGAGGGCGACACGGTCGGGATTGAGTGACAACTGGCTCACACCGGGCTCAACGTCCTGTTTCACTGGGTCGACGAGGTGCCCCAGAAGGATCTTGTCGGCCAGAGTCAAAGGTCGTCCAACTCTCTTGCGGACGACTTCGAGGTTCTTTCGCATAGTCGCGTAGGTGTTGGCGACCATGAGGGGCGTAGACTCGACTTGCATGTGTCCTTCTCCTTCGCTGGAAGTGGAGGTGTATTCGGCAGGTGTCAGTCAGCCGTCATTGTCGCAAAAAACGAGTCGAGACACAAAGAAGACCCGGAGGCGAGTCACCTCCGGGTCAGTGAGATTTTCCTTCGCTTGACGCTCCCCTCTATCGGGTCTCGCCGAAGTACTCGTAGTTAAGGTCGATGTAGCTGTCCCACTCCGGCGGCGTGTCCTCTTCGGCGAAGATCGCCACGACGGGGCAAACGGGTTCACACGCTGCACAGTCGATGCACTCCTCCGGGCTGATGAGTAGCATGTTGTGCTCCTCTGCCTCGTAAATGCAGTCCACCGGGCAGACATCGACACAAGCCGCGTCCTTGACTCCGATACACGGCTCAGCAATAACGTACGTCATCAATAGACCTCCTGAACAATGAGGGCACAGACCGAACTCAGCCCCCAGTCGCCGCCAATTATAATCACGCACTCTAAGGCTTTCAAGCAATATACAGGTATCAAGAAGCATCAGTTTGATGAGTACCTCCGCCGTTATCAAATCGTACGCATGGACTCTTTGAAGAAAGTATGTCACCTTGACATCGAGGCTGTCGGTTGTTTAACTGAACCTCGTCGTAAACATCGCACACAGGGAGACACGCATGGGCAAACTCGAAGGCAAGGTCTGCATCATCACCGGAGGGGGCACCGGCATCGGAAGAGGGACTGCCCGCGCTTTCGCCAAGGAGGGAGCGTCGCTGGTCCTAGCCGCGCGGCAGCTCGACCGCCTTGAAGAGAGCGCCGAAGAGATGCGCGGCTACGGAGTCCCTGCCCGCGCGGTCCAAACGGACGTGACCAGCGAGGAACAGATCGTGAGCCTGTTCGAAACAACTATGGCAGAGCACGGAAGGCTCGACATCCTCGTCAACAACTCCGGCGCGTTCGACGGCGGCCCCATCGACGAGATTTCGCTCGAAAAGTGGATGAAGGTCATCAACGTAAACCTCACTGGAGTCTTCCTCTGCACCAGGGAAGCGATGAAGATCATGAAGAAGCAGCGGAGCGGACGCATAATCAACATCGGCAGCATCTCCTCCCGGATGCCGAGAATGAACTCCGCCCCCTACACTACTTCCAAGCACGGCATCATCGGCCTCACGAAGTCTACCGCCCTTGAGGGCAGAGAGTACGGCATCTCCGTCGGTGCGCTCCACCCCGGCAACGTCGAGGTCGAGTGGCGCGCCGCCAGCACCCGCGCCTCCGACATGGAACCCATGATGTCGCCCGACGACATTGCTATCGCAGCCCTCGCAATGGCCCTTCTCCCGCCATACGCCAACATGCTCGACACGACCGTCCTGCCGGTCGAACAGCTCTACGTCGGACGGGGGTAATCCAATGAAAAAGATACTCATAACAGGAATGTCGGGCCTGATCGGCGGAATACTCCGTTCCCACCTTGAGTCCCTTGGCGGATACGAGCTGACCGCCCTCAACCGTCGACCCGTCGACGGCGTGCGGACAATACAGGCCGACATCGGCGACCTCGAATCCATCCGCCCTGCCTTCGATGGCCAGGACGTCGTCGTCCACCTAGCGGCCCACGTCGCCAGCGACCCGATGGAAGACGTCGTTCGGGGAAACCTCGCGGGCACGTGGAACGTCTACGAGGCCGCTCGCCAGGCGGGCGTGAAGCGGGTTGTCTTCGCCAGTTCGGGCGATACCATTCGCGGAGTCGACCATGACCCGCCCTACAGCCAGATCATCGCCGGCGACTACGAGGCGGTCTCGCGCTGGGAGTGGCCGAAAGTCACGAAGGAACTGGTGAGACCGGGAACCATCTACGGCGCATCGAAAGTGTGGGGCGAGGTCCTCGGTCGTGTCTATTCCGCCGACTACGGCCTTTCCGTCCTCTGCGTCCGCATAGGTGCATGCCCGGCCGAAAACCGACCAAGAAGCACTCGTGAGTTTGCCGCATGGCTGAGTCACCGCGACGTCGCCGACATCCTCCACCGTTGCATCGAGGCCCCTGACGATCTCCTCTACGATATCTTCTTCGCCGTCTCCGACAACAAGTGGAACTACCGCGACATCGAGCACGCCCGTCATGTGCTAGGCTACGTGCCACAGGACTCCGCCGAGAACTACCGGGAATAGCGCACGCCAGCACCGAATATCGCTTCTACGATGATATTCGTTAAAACAGAGGAATTCGCGAAACTGCGTGGGGCTATGCCCCACCCTTGAACGCCGGCATCACTTCTTCCGAAAACCTCTGAAGCTGCTCCACCACCACGCTCTGCGGCGTACCCACGACCGACCCGACGTTGACCGTCTGCAGCCCCGGGTACCGTTCCTGCAACTCGGACAGCGACTCGATCACCGCCTCAGGTGGCCCGACCATCCACGAACCCGACTCTGCCGCCTCCTCCAACGTCGGAAGACCCGCATCATGGATACGAGCCGGATCGCTGGTCGCAGCTATCTGCTCCTCCGTAAGTCCCCGCACAAATCCCAACGGCGCGAACATCTTCATGTTCTCCTCGTAGAAGGGGCGGGCCTCCTCAATGGCCTTCTCCTTGCTCTCCGCGATGTGGAACACCAGCCCGATGATGAGGTCTTCGCCAAGCTCCGTCTCACGCCCCGCTCTGGCTAGAGCGTCCTGCCATGCCATCATGGTCGCGTCGTGAGCGCCCCCGGCAGCCGCCCCACCTCCGATCATCCCCTTGATGCCGTATCGGGTCATCTTGTCCAGAGAACTTGGATTCGCGCTGACGATAGGCTGATAGCACTCAACCGGTCGGCTCCGCGGCGGAGGAACGAGGGTTAGGTCCTCCAACTCGTATCCCCGGTACGGCACGGGCGGCGGAATCGTATAGTGCTCCCCTCGGTGTGAAAAGGCCCGCTCGTGCAGCGCCTTGAAAATGATCTCCACTTGCTCGTCGAACAGCCTGCGATTAGCATCGTTGTCACGGAGCGGCGCGTCGAACACCTCGACCTCTCGCGTGTGATACCCGCGTCCTATTCCGAATATCACCCGCCCGCCCGTCATGTGATCCGCCATCGCGTAGTCTTCCGCAAGCCGTAGCGGATGCCACATGGGGGTAATATTGAACCCGCAACCGAACTTGATTCGCTCCGTCAGGTGACTCAGGTGCACGGCCAGCATGAGGATATTCGGTATGCACTCGTGACCTTCCCGCTGGAAGTGGTGCTCCGCCAGCCACATCGTGTCGAAACCGCCGTCGTCGAGTGTCTTGGCAATCGCCTCTGCCTTCTCGAATACGCTTGCCAGCCGTTCGTCCGAGAGCCAACGATCGTTGACCGGAAGTCCGTCGAAGCCGATGTCATCCAAATCAACGTGTCCCGCGTACAGACTCCCGAACTTGGTAATCATTGTGACACCTCCATAGAAACGGCATTGTAGGTGGACAGCGCAAAGCCTCACAAGCCCGCACTCTCCGTTGCCGCCACCTAGAGGGCATGGATATAATCGCTCCATTCCCTTACCTTCAAACTGGTGCCGTTTCATTCAAATTTGACAGTCGAATTGAGGAGGAGGAGGGTATCCCCTCTCCCGTTGTGGGAGAGGGCTAGGGTGAGGGTGTTTTGAGTAAGCTAACATAATCAAATGGAACCGTTACTAGAGATACTGTGACCTCCCATCTCACAATCACCATCGACGGTCCCGTAGCATCCGGCAAGTCAACAGTGGGCAGGATCGTCGCCCAAGAACTCGGCTGCAGATTCCTCGACACCGGCTGGATGTACCGCGCCGTCGCCTACGCCGGCCTGAAGGCTGAGCTCGACCTCAACAACCAAGATAAAATGACCCGCCTCGCCGAGAGCCTCACGATCCGACTCGTAGAATCGGAGCGCGGGGAGCGGTTGTTAATCGACGGTGAGGACGTCACGGACCAACTACAAGATTCGCAGGTCGAGCAGGGAGTCGTGCCTGTAGCAGCGAATCGTGGCGTACGGAGGGGACTTGTCCGCCTGCAAAGTTCAATTGCCGCCGAAGGCCCTATAGTCATGGTCGGACGCGACATCGGCACTATGGTGATTCCCGACGCGACGATCAAGTTCTATCTCACTGCCTCACCTGAGACACGAGCTAGGCGTAGGTACGAAGAACGAAAGAACGCACCGGACTCGCCTTCCTAAGATGAAGTGCTCGAACGCCTAGTCCACCGTGATAAAATTGATTGCCAGCGCGCTGAGTCTCCCCCCGCGCACGACGCCGTAATACCCGACGCCAACAGCCCCGAGCATCACGAGACCGCGG
>JAPPDQ010000529.1 GCA_028875495.1 Chloroflexota bacterium | reverse complement strand
CGAACATCGAGCCCCCGTCGATCAAGATGGCGCCATCACTGATTACGTCGACGAACGTTCCCCCGAGTTGCACAGGACACCTCCTGCCACGTTCGTGTCCGGGAAAAGCGATGTGAGGCCACACTGGGCCGTCGATGACGTGCACTACCCCGAACACGGCATTTGACGCGATGATATATCAAGTTTTGGAAAAGTACAATACTTTACGAAGTGTTAAATTGGCGAGTTAGGGGGTGAGTAGCAAGCGGCGTAAGGATGTCCGCACCCCACCGCCCTGGATTCCTGCCCCGTATTGGGGTATGGGGTGACGTTCTTCCGCAGGAATAATGGTTTTGGCTGGGCCATGTTCAGGGCCGGAATGACCGAATGCTCAGGTTGCGGGGGTATTATAGGCGGCCCCAGCAGTAGACGGAGCCGTTCTTTCTCAGTCCGCACGTGTGGGAGTCGACGGCGCTGACTGCTATGAACTGGCCGGGTGGCGGAGTCGACTGGCTATAGTCATCGAGGCCCCAGCAGGCCAGAGAACCGTCGGTCTTGACCCCACAGGTGTGGACCCATCCGGCGCTGACGGAGACAAACGTCCCGAAGGGCGGGGTTGCCTCGCCATAGCGATTGCGGCCCCAGCAGGCGATGGCCCCGTCCGTCTCAACCCCGCAGGTATGGCCCCATCCGGCGCTGATGGAGACAAAGGTCCCAGCGAGCGGGGTCGACTCGCCGTAGAGATCGCGTCCCCAGCAGACGACGGAACCGTCGCTCTTGATCCCGCAGGTGTGATAGTCGCCGGCGCTGACGGAGACGAACTCCCCTGCAGGGGGCGTGGATTTCCCGTGGCTGTCGCTTCCCCAGCACACGACGGAAGAGTCGCTCTTCACGCCGCACGTGTGGCTTGTCGCCGCGCTTACGGCGACGAATTGTCCGTCCGGCGGCGACGCCTGGCCATCACCATTGGCACCCCAGCAGGATACCGTACCGTTCGCCATTACTCCGCATGTGTGACCGGCCCCTGCGCTGACGGACGCGAACCGTTCATCAGGGTGTCTGGCGGCGGGCGATTCATGTTCCGACCAGCACTCAAGAGTGGAATTCGTCATGATGCCGCAGGTGTGGCCACCTCCGGCGGCGATTGCTTTGAAGATTGCGCCTTCGGAAGGAGAGGCCTTGAAGGTGGAAACGGATGGAAGGCGATTGGGGTCGCACGTGGCGGAGTGATGTGGTGAGACTACGATCAGCGGTGCTGTCGCCTCGGTGCCACGGATGCCTGCTGATTTGATCGTGTAGAGGCCGGGTTCGATATCCGAGTCTCCGATGGATTCTTCGATTTCAATGACCGCCTTGAAAGCGCCACGGTCATTCGCTACTGCGCTTCCGACTTGAGAGTGAATGAAGGCCCCTTCGGTAGCGGAACCTGTGATGAGGAAGACATTCGTCGCCTCACCCGGCTTGGAGCCGGAACCCCAGACGGTGGCTGAGTTTCCGATAATGGCACAACTTGCCAGCAGACTTGCGTCAACAGCTGGAGGCGGAGCGGGAGGGCGGAGAATGCCGATAGGCCTCTCGTTACGAATATTCGCAGGGGTGGTGGCAATGCTCCCGTCTGCCCCTCGTGCCATCACGGTTACCGCGTCCAGCAAGATGAGGGTGTCTCGCGTTCGGTCAATGCCCGGGATATCGTTCAGGGGGCCTTCGATGACCAGTTCGAATGCGCCGCTTCCGTTCGCGGTTGCGAAGCCCAGATTCGGGTCGGGTCCGCCCTCCAGATCAATGTACACCTGCACCGGCTCGAAGGGCCGGAAGCCGGAACCCCTTATCGTGAGAGCCTCGTCGAGAAAAACGTAGTCGTCGCTGTCGAGATAGAAGAAGTCACCGCTGCCGAGATAGATCAAGTCGTGGCTGTCGACTGTCAGGGCGGCTCTGGGCGAATTGCCGGGCGGGCCCTGAGGACCCGGAAGGCCAGGAATTCCCGGAAGCCCGGGATGGCCCGGCTCGCCGGGGTTGCCGGGTAGGCCCGGGGGACCAGGAGGGCCTGGCGCGCCGTATGGTCCCTGCGGTCCGGAGTTGCCGGGATGGCCCGGCTCACCGGGGTTGCCCGGAAGGCCGGAATTGCCGGGCGGGCCTTGACAGGCCGTCAGGGACAGCAGGGTAAAGACCGTTACGAGCCCCGAAAGCATTAAGGCCCACGGAACTCTCGTCACGTTACTTCACCCCAGCTAGACCGAAACCTGTGCATTGGGACTCCTCGCAGCCGCAAGTTCCTCGAACCATGAACGGCGTAATTACCCTTCGACAGGCTCAGGGTGAGAGGATTTTCTTTAAGCCCTTCTCTTAGAGCGCGTCCACGGCCGACCGGAAGATGTCCAACGTCCGGTCGATGTCGTCGTCGGTGTGGGCGGTGGAGACGTAGTACTTGGTGTCGCCCTTGAAGACGCCCCGTTCGAGGAGCAGGTCGTTGAGCTTCATCATCTTCGCCTTGTCACCCTTCACCGTGTCTCGGTAGTCGGCGATGGGCCTGTCATCGTCGGTGAAGTAGATGTCGAAGACGGTGTCGTGTCCTATCACCTGCGCGGGTATCTCGGCCTGGTCGAGGGCGTCCTGGAACCCATCGCGGAGTCGCCTGCCGCGCGCGAAGGTCTCCTGGTAGATGCCCGGCTCGCGCAAGACTTCGAGGGTGGCGAGTCCGGCTATGGAGGCCACGGGGTTGCCGTTGAGGGTGCCGACCTGCGGCATGGGGCCGGTCTCGTCGGCGTGGGCGGCGTCGAAGACCTGCATGATCTCGCCTTTTCCGGCGACGGCAGAGAGCGGGAGGCCGCCTCCGACGATCTTGCCGAGCGAGCAGAGGTCGGGAGTCACGCCGTAGTGCTGCTGCGCGCCGCCGTAGGAGAAGCGGAAACCGGTGACGATCTCGTCGAAGATCAGGGGAATGCCGTACTGGTTGGTGATGTCTCGCAGTCCTTCAAGGAAGCCGGGTTGGGGATTAATGACGCGCTGGAAAGCCTCGACGATGACGCCGCCGATCTCATCGTGGTACTTCTCGATGATGGCAGTTGTCGTTTCGAGGTCGTTGAATGGCGCGACGAGGACCTCTTCCTGGATGGAGCGGGGGATGCCGGCGGAGTCGGGCTCGGGCCGGGGGAAGTCGATGAGCTTGGAGGGGGCGAGGCTCATGAGGGCGTACTCGTTCATGCCGTGGTAGCCGCCCTCGAACTTCAGGATCTTGTCGCGTCCGCGATAGGCCCGCGCGGCGCGCATGGCCATCAAAGTTGCCTCGGTGCCGCCGCTGGCGAAACGCACCTGCTCTGCCGCGGGAACTGCCTTGCAGATCTCTTCGGCGAGGAGGATGGCCTCTTCGGTGAGACTGAAGAAGGTGAAGCTCTTGCCGACGCGCTCGCGGAGGGCCTCGACGACCTTCGGGTGGGCGTGGCCGATGAACATGGGGCCGGAGCCGAGGGCGTAGTCGACATACTCGTTGCCGCTGACGTCCCAGACCTTGGAGCCCTCGCCGCGTTCGATGACGACGTTCATATGGATGGTGTTGCCGTTGCTGCCGCCCGGCATGTGCTGGGAGACTCTCTTGAGGAGATCGGTCTCTCGTGAGCTTTGTGAGCGCTGCATTTCGCCTCCTTCTGTTGGCTGCCTGTGGGGAATTATACCAAAGGGATGGGGATTCACCACAGAGAGCACGGCGGGCGCAGAGAAGGAGAGGAGGATGCGGAGGGAGGAAAGAGGGTTCTGGGTACTGTTGTGTGGCGTGGTTTTGCGAGCAAGGATTTTAGATTCCTCACTTCGCTTCGCTGCCTTCGGAATGACAGGGGCGTGGTGAGTTCGGAATGTCTGTTGGGGCTTTTCACCCTCACCCTAGCCCTCTCCCAGAACGGGAGAGGGGATAGATCGCCCCGGAGTGGGGGGCACATTGTGGAGGGACTCGCTTATAATTCGCTTGATTGATTTTCCAAGAATTTGAATAGGAGCGCAGACATGAATTTTGAAGTGGTGGCAGGCGACATCGGCGTTCGGGAGACGGATGCGATTGTGGTCAATCTGTTCCAGGGGATAGCGAGTCCGGGTGGTGCGACGGGCGCGGTGGACGGTGCTCTGGACGGAGCAATTACGCGACTCATCGCCGCCGGCGAGATTACGGGCAAGCACGGCGAGGTTACGGTCATTCACACGCTGGGGAAGATGGCTCCGGCGAGGGTGGTGGTTGCCGGGTTGGGCAAGTCGTCAGACTTCGACGCGGAGGCCGTGCGGTCGGTTTCGGGCGAGACGGCGTGGAGGCTGCAAGGGATCGGCGTTTCGAGGTATTCGACCATCGCGCATGGAGCCGGCATCGGCGGGATGGACGCGGCGCAGTCGGCCCAGGCCATCGTCGAGGGGACGGTGCTGGGGCTGTACGACTTCGACCGGTTCAAGTCGTCGAAGGACGGGAGGAAGTCGGTCGAGACCGTGGAGATCGTGGAGTTCGACTCCTCGAAGCTGGCGTCACTGCAGCTCGGCGTCGATCGCGGGATGGTGCAGGCGGAGGCGGTAGCGTTCTGCCGCAACATGGTGAACGAGCCAGGGAACCGCATGACGCCGTCGCGGATGGCGGAGCGGGCCCTGAAGGCGGCGGACGACGCGGGTTTGGAGATCGAAGTGCTCGACCGGCCGGACCTCGAAGCGCTGGGCATGGGGGCGTTCCTCGGTGTTGCTCAGGGCAGCAAGGAGCCGCCGAAGCTCATCATCATGAAGTACGAGGGTGACCCCGACAATCCCGACAACAATCTCGCCATCGTGGGCAAGGGAATCACGTTCGACAGCGGCGGCATATCAATAAAGCCGTCGGCGAACATGGGAGACATGAAGGGCGACATGGCGGGGGGAGCGGCGGTCATATCGGCCATGAAGGTGATCGGGCAGGTGGGGCCGAAGATCAACGTCACCGGCATCGTGGCGGCGACGGAGAATATGCCGGGCGGAGGCGCTCAGCGTCCCGGCGACATCGTCAGGACGATGAGCGGGAAGACCATAGAGATCGACAACACCGACGCCGAGGGCAGGCTCGTCCTGGCGGACGCCGTGTACTACGCGCACTCGCAGGGGATACGCCGGATCGTGGACATCGCGACGCTGACGGGGGCTATGAGCATCGCCCTGGGGCACATTTGCAGTGGCCTGTTCGGCAACGACCAGGGATTCATCGACCAGGTGAAGCAGTCGGGCGACATGGCGGGCGAGCGGCTGTGGCAGCTTCCCACCTACGACGAGTACAAGGAGCAGTACCGCAGCGACGTGGCGGATATGAAGAACATAGGAGGCCGTCCGGCGGGGTCGATCACCGGCGCGCTCATCATCGGGGAGTTCGCGGGAGACGCGGCGTGGGCGCACGTGGACATCGCCGGGACGTCGTTCTCGAGCAAGACGAGCGGCTACACGGTGAAAGGTGGAACGGGCGTGATGGTGCGGACGCTCGTGAAGCTGGCGGAGGCGCTGGCGGGGGAGTAGGCCGCCAAAACGAACAATTTCTTGCTAGCCGTTTAGCGCATGGTCATGC
>JAPPDQ010000171.1 GCA_028875495.1 Chloroflexota bacterium | reverse complement strand
GCTTCTCTACATAGAGTGAAGTTGCGGGCCACTTTGCTTCCCCACAACCCGGCAGTGGCGGAAGGTCGCCCGGTCGATTGAGGAAGAACCCAAACGTGTTGGCGGCGAGGGCGGCCGAGGACTCCGGGCTATCGAACTTCCCACTTGCGATTTCCTTGCCCGGCGCGGCGTTGTAGATCGCTTCTATCTGCTCGCCTGGAACACCGGGTAAGAACCTGTCTTCCACGAGAACCTCCTATCCCACACCCAGCACCCGCGCCGCCGTCCCCCCCATCACCAGCGACAGGTCATCGTCGCTCAACCCGGCCCAGTCAGAGAACTGCCCCTCGATCCACTGCCGCGACTGCCGGTACGTGCAAAAGCGGTTCTGGAACGGCATGTCCGTCCCCCACATGAGATTGGCGGGCCCGATCCGTTCCAGCATCTCGCCCAGCGTCGGCCACACCTCGCGGTAGGGATACTCAAAGATATCGCCGAGCCGCACGGGGAAGCACACCTCGATGCTCACGTTCGGATTGGAGAACGGCTCCCAGATCTCGTCCGGCAGCTCGATGGAGAGTTGCTCGTCGTTGAGGAACGTCCGCCACGGGAAGCCGTGCGTGAGGCTGCAAACCGCGTCCGGGTAACGCTCCATCCAGCGCATGAGCGTCCGGTGCTCGTCGAGGTAGCCGCGCTGCTCTTGGGCTTTCGTACGTGTCACGCCCTTGAGATCGTCGGGGCCTGCGCCGAGCGTGAAGAAGATGGGCACGCCGAGCGCGGTCACCGCCTCCCAGAAGGGGCGATACCGTCCGTCGTCCCAAGCCTCGTCGCTCGTCCTGTAGCACAACGGCGGGATGAACTTGACGGCGTGGAGCCCGTGCTCCTCGATGGCGCGAACGGTCTCGGCGATCACCGTGTCGGTCTCCGGGATGATGCGCCACTCTTCCACCGGAGCCATGGCGAACATCCTCCCCGGAAACCGCTCGACGATCTCCTGCAGGTACGAGCTGTCGCGCACGAGGGCCGGGTCGGTGTGTAGCAGGACGCCGTCCACCCCGGCGTAGTGCATCTCAGAGTCGAGGCTGAACGGCGTGAACTCCGTGTTCCGCAGGTTCGGTGGCAGGAAGTATTTCGTGTACTCCCGACCCTCCCAGTTCCACACGACTCGTCCCCTTGGCTTGTTGACGCGGAACCGCAGGTCGGGGAGATTGTCGATATCGTGTGTGCCCGCGGGATCGAGCACGTCGGACGGCCCCAGTTCCCCGTCCGGAATCCGCATAGCCGGTTGATGGTGCGAGGCGTTCGCAGCCTGCGCCCATTGCAGGTGCTC
Source organism: Chloroflexota bacterium (assembly GCA_028875495.1). Lineage (GTDB taxonomy): Bacteria > Chloroflexota > Dehalococcoidia > Lucifugimonadales > VXLM01 > VXLM01. The sequence continues at coordinate 4,229 of JAPPDQ010000171.1, read as the reverse complement.
CTCGCCGGAGGCGTACCCGCGCGGGCTGTCGAGCGCATCGAAGCAGTATGCGTGAGAGTCGATAATCATCGTTCCTCCTCCTGTGGATCGGCGAGGGCCACCGCAGTTATCTCGTTGACGAATGTGCCCTTACTGTCCGTGTAGGATACGCGGTCGTCCCTGTACTTCGACGCCAGAATCCGTTTCAGACGCTCGTATTCGCTGGCGGTCTCTCTATCCGTCCTGAGTCTGTCCCGGAAGGCCACCAACTTTCGCACGTCCGAATGGCCTTGCGGGTACATATGGCAATGCACCACCGTGCGTCCGTCCACGATCTTGTCGAAGTAGAACCGTCCGGGAAGTTCGTTCTCCCCCCTGTACCGATAGCCAAGCCCAGTCATCGGTTCAACGGCGTTCTCGCCGTCGCTGGGGTTGGCCACCACCGGCATGATATCCAGGATCGGCTTGGCCGCCAGTCCCGGAACCGACGTGCTCCCGACATGGTGTACTTCCGTTACCCAAGGACTGCACGTTTCGAGAATAGCCGCTCGCTCCCGCTGGAATATCTCGGTCCATTCGGGGCGGTACTCCACGATCTCGACGTGGCCTCCATCCGCACCCAGCAGACCCCAGGAATTCGAGCTATCCATCGCCTACCCCGAGTACCCGCGCGGCGGTGCCTCCCATTATCAGGGCCAAGTCATCGTCGCTCAGTCCAACAGAGGCCGCGAAGTGGCGTTCGAGCCAGTCTCGCGACTGCCGGTACGTGCAGAAGCGGTTCTGGAACGGCATGTCCGTGCCGTACATCAGTTGACGCGGGCCGATCCGCTCGACCATCGCCTCCATCGTCGGCCACACCTCGCGGTAGGGATAGTCGAAGATATCGCCGATGCGGACGGGGAAGCACACCTCAAGACTGAGGTTCGGGTTCTCGAACGGCTCCCATATCTCTTCCGGCAGGACAATGCGATCGCCGTCAAAATATACTCGCCATGGGAACCCGTGTGTGATGCTGCACAGCATGTCGGGATAGCGCTCCATGAGCCGCGAGAGGATGCGGAGCTCGCCGATGTAGTTCTCCCGTCCGTAGGCGTCGGGACGCGCCTCGCTCGCGCGGGCGGGGCCGGTACTCAGTGTGAAGAAGACAGGCACCCCAAGCGTCGCCACTGCCTTCCAAAAGGGAGCGTATGGCCCTTCGTCCCACGGCTCATCGCTGACCGTGTACCCCGCCGAGCCGAACTTGATCGCGTGCAGGCCGAGGTCTCGGATGGCCGTCGTTACGCCCTCGATCACCCCGTCCACGTCGGTGTGAATCTGTCGCTCGTCCAACAGCGCCATCGACAGGATGCGGTCGGGGTAATTTTGTATACACTCGGCCTGGTACTCGTTGCTCCGCCCCAGCATGGCGTTCGTGTGGAGCAAAACCTTGTCGATGCCCGCGTAGTCCATCTCCCCGATCATACTGTCCGGCATGAACTCCAGATTACGCAGGTTGGGCGGGTAGAAGTGCTTCGTGTACGTCTCCCCCTCGTAGTCCCACAGGACGCGCCCTGCCGCCTTGTCGATGCGAAAGTTCACGTCCGGCAGGTCGTCGAGGTCGGCCTTGTTCGGATCGAGAACGTCGGACGGGCCTTCGACGCGATCACTGAGGCGGAACGCGGGCTGGTGGTGGCCCCCCTGCGCCTTCTGCACCCAACGAAGGTGCTCCTCGCCGGAAGCGTACCCGCGCGGGCTGTCGGCGGGCTCGAAACAGTATGCGTGTGAGTCGATTATCATGCGCTGGTAGTCCTTCGGGCAGCGCACATGGTACCACTCCCATGCTTCACACGGCGTGATACACTTCGGCGATATTCACCGTTGCGGTGACCCTACAACAAGGAGAACGACATGATCGCACAGCTGCGAACCTACACGATCAACAAGGGCATGATGGACGACTGGCTGAAGGTATTTCGCGAGGACATCGTCCCGCTGTGCCGGAGCATGGGCATCGGCGTCGAGTCCGCATGGGTGAACGACGAGGGGACCCAGTTCACGTGGATACGCACGTTCGAGGACGCCGAGGACATCGAGCGCAAGGAAGCCGCCATGTACGGCAGCGAGTGGTGGGACGAGAACGTCACCATGGTCCGCAGCCACCTCGCCCACCGCGAGTTCACCGTCATCAACCCGGTCGAGTTCGAGTAGGGGGAGGTTGGGCTTCACTTCGCTACTGGGAGTTAAGAATAGAGTCGTCGCCAACGGTGTCGGCATCAACCTACGGCACGGGGGCAGTGGCCCGCCGCTGCTGCTCCTGCACGGCTACCCACAGACGCACGTGATGTGGCACAAGGTCGCCGCGCCGCTCGCCGAGCGGTACACCGTCGTGGTACCCGACATGCGGGGCTATGGCGAGGTGGACCCCTGCTTGGGGATTGCGGCTGCGTCCCGTGCGCGGTCCTCCACGGGCTCAAGGGTCAGCCTCAGCCCCAAGGCGTTGGCAACCTTCAACAGCGTTGCGAGGGTGGGGTTGCCGTCTTCAGACAACGCCTCGTAGAGGTTGCCTCGGTTTAGCCCGGTGTCGCGGGCAAGGGCGCTCATGTTCTGTGTTTGGGCGACGTGCTTCAATACGGCGCGAATCACGGCTCCGTCTCCAATATCCTCATCCACAGCAGCCTTGAGAAGCTCTCGGACATTCTCCTCGGTCTTGATGTAGTCCGCTGCGTCGAACCTTCGATATTCCTCGGACATTAGCTCCTCCATTCCGTCGCCATTCTCTTGGCTCTCTCAATGTCTCGCCGTTGGCTGTCCTTGTCACCGCCGCACAGCAGGACGATCAACTCAGCGCCTCGCGTGATGAAGTAAATCCGGTATCCAGGCCCGTGGTGAATTCTCATCTCCGACACGCCGCCGCCAACGGACCTCACGTCTCCGAGATGCCCTTCCTCGGCTGCCAGCAGCCTGGCGACGATACGGTTCACCGCCTGGCGGTCCCGCAGCCCGCCCAGCCAACGGTCGAACGTCGCGCTTCGTAGGATCGTGTACATGATCTCATTGTACGGTATATCGTACAGTGTGTGAAGAAGATTTAAGGGCGGTGGTCGTATGGTAGACGCTTGCCGCCGCACATGTCGTTCTGTCATAGTGGCGGGCACAGCAGACCACCATATTGGGCAGAGAGAATCGGTAGATTCACAAAGCCCCCAACCACATCTCGAATCTGTGCTGCTACTATCCGGAGAGTAAACTATGTTCGAAGGCTTCACACACGCCAAACTCACCGCCAATGGTGTCGGCATCAACCTCCGGCACGGAGGCAGCGGGCCACCGCTCCTGCTCCTGCACGGCTACCCACAGACGCACGTGATGTGGCACAAGGCCGCCCCGCCGCTCGCCGAGCGGTACACCGTCGTGGTACCCGACATGCGGGGCTACGGCGACAGCGACAAGCCCCCGGCCCCCGACGGCGACCTCAGCGTGTATTGCAAGCGCACCACGGCCGATGACCAGGTCGAGGTCATGCGGCAGCTCGGATTCGAGTCGTTCCACGTGGTGGGACACGATCGGGGCGCACGGGTAGGGCATCGGATGGCGCTCGACCACCCGGCGCAGGTCAGGAGCTTCACGTCCCTCGACGTTGTGCCGTCGCAGGCGGCGTTCGAGAACATGGACGCCGACCTGGCGTTCGCGTGGTTCCACTGGCACCTGATGCGGCAGCCGTCACCCCTGCCGGAGACGCTCATCGGCAGCAACGCGAAGTTCTACCTCGACTTCCTCCTGGAGCGCTGGACGGCAGTTGAAGGCTCCATCACCGATGAGGCGTACGCCGAGTACCTTCGTTGCTTCGACAACCCCGACACCGTCCGGGCGACCTGCCTCGACTACCGGGGCATCGCCCTCGACCTGCAGCACGATGAGGTCGACCGGGGGCGAAAGCTGGAGTGCCCGGTCCTCCTGCTGTGGGGCTCGGACATGAGAAAGCGTCCCGGCTGGCAGACGGGCAAGAGCCTAGACATGCTCTCCGTCTGGCGCGAGCGCGCCCACGACGTGCGGGGAAAGCCACTCGACTGCGGCCACTTCATCCCGGAAGAGCGTCCGGACGAGTTGGTCGCCGAGCTTGTGGAGTTCCTATCGGAATGTGAAGGGTAGAAGTCGGTCCGGCTGGCCGGGTCAGACACGCAAAAAGAAACGGCCCCGTCATATCGGGGCCGTTATGGTTAGGTCAATAATCGCGCCTTATAGGGAACAGATCCGACAACAGGAGACTTACG
>JAPPDQ010000501.1 GCA_028875495.1 Chloroflexota bacterium | reverse complement strand
ACTGGGCACTGCCCACGGAGCCTTGGACGTTCGTCATGGACGCCGACGGGGTGGTCGCCGCCAAGTTCGAGGCATTTGCCACGAAGGACGAGCTCGAAGCGGCCCTGGACTCCGTGCTCCGTTAGGGCTCCAACGGGAAAGTCGCAATTAGCATGTCCAAGCCGCTGTCCATGTCCTCTATGCGGCTGGAACGCTGATCGTACTGGCGATGGCCTCTCCGTACAGCCTGTACGGCTTCGATGGTATACTTTCGGCCAGCCTTGATGCGGAAGCTGTCCGCGTGAGGAAAACAAGCACATGAGCTATGTTGGCTGGGCGTTCGTGGCGATGGCGGCATACGGCGTTACCGCAGTGCTTCTGAAGCTCGCGCTGAAGGACATCCCGCCCGGAGTGGCGGTAGTCATCACCAACCTCGTGCTCGTTCTCGCGGGCGTGGGGCTCGTGATATACAGAGGCGAGTCCTTCACTGCCCACATGACGATCAGCCGCCCGATGCTCTGGGTGCTTCTAGCAGGACTCATGCTGAGCCTTAGTATCGTCAGCTACTACATTGCCCTCAGCAGGGGCCCCACGTCGGTAGTCGTGCCCATCTTTGCCATGTACGTCCTCGTCGCCACCTTTATCGGGTTCGCCTTTCTCGGTGAGGAAGTCAAGCTGACTCGCGTAGCTGGTGTACTGCTGGCCGGCGGGGCGATTTTCTTGCTAACGAGGTGAGCGCTGATACGCGGGGGTCGTTGGGTCGAAAACTACGCGATAAATCATCTGCCCGATTCTTGGCATCCCAACAATAGGCTGCGATATAGTTTTAATGTACCTGCCGTGTCTTTGTGCAACGTATGGATAAAATAACCGACTCGCTTCACGGACATTCCCAAACGCCGATAACGCAACTCATGCGCCCCGTGCAGAGGTTCATGCACGAGGAGGCGTCTAGCGGCATCGTGCTGTTCGTGGCAGCGGTCGTTGCGTTGGTCTGGGCCAACTCGCCCTGGTATCACGCCTACCATGACCTGCTTGAGACTCACATTGTTATCGGCTTCGGCAGCTGGGCGCTTGATGAGACCGTCCATCACTGGATCGACGACGGCCTGATGGCGGTCTTCTTCTTCGTGGTCGGTCTGGAAATCAAGCGGGCGGTCGTCGTAGGCGAATTGAGCTCTGTGCGGAAGGCAGCCCTGCCCATATTCGCCGCTTTGGGCGGAATGATCGTCCCTGCGCTGATCTACGTCTCCTTCAACTCCAGCGGCGATGAGTTCAGGGGTTGGGGCGTACCCATGGCTACCGACATTGCGTTCAGCCTCGGCGTGCTTTCGCTGCTGCGGACGCGAGCCCCGTTGCCGCTCAAGATTTTCTTGGCGGCCTTCGCCATCATCGACGATATCGGAGCCGTGATCGTCATCGCCGTGTTCTACACAGGCGATATCGCTTGGGGGAATCTGGGAATCGGGGCGATTTTCCTTGTTGCGCTCTTGGTCGTTAGCCGACTCGGTATTCGCCATCCTTTGGTCTACGCCGTACTAGGGGTGGCGGTCTGGCTGGCATTTCTCTATTCCGGCGTACACGCGACGGTTGCGGGCGTTCTCGTCGCGGCGACGATACCCATCCGCGTACGCGTCGACGCGCCGGGATTTCTCGCCCGCAGTCGCGACCTCCTACTAGTGTTCGAGCGCTCCGGGGAGTATGGACACCAGGACCAAACTTCGAGCGAGCAGAGGGCGATTCTCAAAGAACTGGAGGACACGGCCCAGGAACTGCAGTCGCCGCTGCAGCGGTTCGAAAACGCGCTGCACCCCTGGGTGGCGTTTGTTGTCATGCCGTTGTTCGCCCTGTCCAATGCCGGGGTCAAGCTAGAGGGAGATTTCTTCGAAGCACTTACCCACCCGGTAACCCTAGGCATCGTTCTCGGCCTGGTGATTGGGAAGCAAGTTGGAGTTACGCTGTTCTCGTGGGTAGCGGTACGATTTGGGTTCGCGGCATTGCCATATGGGGTCACGTGGCTTCAGTTCTACGGCGTGGCGCTTCTGGGTGGAATCGGCTTTACGATGTCGCTCTTCATTACGAACCTCGCTTTCACCAGCGATTTGCTGACGACGGAGGCCAAGATCGGCATACTACTCGGGTCTGCAATCTCCGGCATCATCGGATACCTCGTCCTGTTTCGGGCAGGCAGAGATTTGACGGGCGTAAGCTCGTCAGAGACAGGTATGGGGAAGTGAGCGAGGAACTCGCCGCGAGCTACTCCAATTCGTAGGCCCGCAGGCTGTAGCGGGGACGCGGAAACCCGCCCAAGGCATCCATCCTAAAGTGTGCCGGTGCGTCTGGCGTGTCTAGCCGGTCGAGGAGATCGGGCAAGAGGTGAGCGATGATCGCCAGTTGTTCCCGCCCCGACATCACCCCTCGCGGCCGGTAGACCCACAGGGTGCGGACGCCTTCCGTGAGGATGGTCTTCGCGCTCTCCCGTTTGGGCTTTTCGTCGGAGTAGACCCACAACGCCCTGCTTGCGCCGGCCCACTCGATGATCTCGCGGTCGGTCACACCCTGTCGGTTGTCGAAGACGTTGCGGGTGCTGGTCGCGTTGTATCCGACGAGGCTGAGAGCATCGGCCACGAAAGGCGAGAGGGAGTCGTCGAGGAGGATGAGGGTGTCTTCAGGCCGCGATACCATTCTCCCAAGCAATTGCGGCTTCTACCTCCTCTTCGGACAGTCGGTACGACTCTGCCACCCATCGGGGAGAGTCACCAGCCTCAATCATACCCCAAATAGATCGGGTCGGCACTCTAGTGCCCTTCACACACGGCGCTCCGAACTGCACCATCGGATCGAGAAGCACGCCGTCTGACGGCTCCCACGTCGACGCGAGGCGGTTCTTGAATGTGAGGCCGTGGATCGGAACGAGGTACTCCCGCATCACGTCCATGGCTAGCTGTCCGTACTTGCTGGCGGAGATAAGACGCTCGTGCAGCTCGATGAAGATGCCGGAACCCTCCGTCCACACGATCTCGGTCGCGAATGGACGGCTCGCATCGGTCTTCCTGCGCAGCCACTCCTCGGCTGAGTAGATAGCGCGGAAATTGACGTTCGCGGCCCGCAATGCGGCTATGACTCTGAGAGAAACCAAGTCCTCGAAGGTAATGACCATACGATTGGTGGGAAGTCTCGCCAGACTCGGCGACGCGACGCCGTTGCGAATCCATCGAACGAGTTTCTTGGAGTCCACCCGGTAGATCTCGTGGGCGAGCCGCGAGCCGTAGATGTACCGGACGGCTTGCGGGACGTCGTACACCCCGGCGAACTCGGTGTCGGGCGGAGGCCCGGGGCTAAATAGCGGTAACTGTGTTGTCATGGGAAACTGAGGATCCTTGGATTAGGCATGACCGGTTCGTGTCACGTTGTACTACACGCGGTGGGACGGCGCAAGGACGTTCCGGTCGTTCTAAGGGTGCGTTCCGCATCAAACCGTGCGGCCTGCCTCAGAGGCGCCTTCCGAGGGGATGCTTCCTAGGCCTCCTCTTCGTCATCGTAGCTGACTTTTCCGAGGAACACTTCGGTCAGGATGTCGGTCTCCCGGACCCTATTCGGAGTGCCTTCGAACACCACGCGACCCATGTCCAGCACGTAGGCCCGGTCGACGATGTCGAGGACGCCCTTGATGTTGTGCTCGACGACCATGATGGTGGTCTGGAACATCTCACTGATCTCAGCGACCCTTTCAAACACCTCGGTGACTATTATGGGGGCCAAGCCAAGCGTAGGTTCATCCAGCAGCAGCACTTGAGGGTCCGCCATCAGTCCTCGTCCAAGCGCCAGCATCTGCTGCTGGCCGCCCGACATCTGGCTGGCAAGGTCGCGTCGCTTTTCGTGGAGGACCGGGAAGAACTCCATGACCGAATCGAGACGGCGGGCCTTCTCTGCCCTGTCGTTCAGGTACAGGCACCCCATCTCAAGATTCTCTTCGATCGTGAGGTGGGTAAACACGCGCCTTCCCTGCGGGACGAAGGAGATGCCCTCCTTGACGATCTCATGCGTGGCGGCCGCCAGCGGCTCTTGCTGCCAGTGCACCTGCCCGTCGACGACCGGCGCGAGGCCCATGATGGCCTTCAGCACGGTGGACTTTCCGGCCCCGTTGGGTCCCATCACCGCCACGACCTCTCCCTTCCGCACTCCCAGGGATACGTCGGTCAGGGCCGTCACGGCCCCATACCGTACCGATATGTTGATCAGTTCGAGGAGCATCATTCCATCCCGTAGTTGATGCTATGCGCCCAGGTAGGCGTCTATCACGTGCGGCCGCCCGAGCACTTCGTCGACCTCCCCCACTGCGAGTAGGGTGCCGCTGTCCAGCACGAAGAGATGGTCGGACAGCTCGCGAACGATATCCATGTTGTGGGAGACGAAAATAATGGTGTTGCCCTGCTCCCGCATGTCCTTGAGTATCGCCTTGACTCTTTCCAGCATCTGCGGGAAGAGTCCCGCGAAGGGTTCGTCGAACAGGTAGATGCTCACGTCCATCGCCATCGCTCGTCCGATCTCCAGCAGCTTGCGTTGGCCGTAGGAAAGGTCCATCGCCATGGCATCCCTCTTCTCCCACATTCCGACGCTCTGCAGGATACTTCGGGCCTTTTCTCTGTGTTCAGGGCTCGTTCGCTGAAAGAGCGCGGGGAGGAAGCGGCGTTCAGTCAACGTGACCATGATGTTGTCCCATACGGTGATCTGGTCGAAGAGACGCACCTCTTGGAACGTTCTCGTGATGCCGTGATCGGGCGTCTCGTGCGCCTTCAGGACGCGGAGTCCCACGCCGTCGATGACGACGACTCCTTCGTCCAGCGGCAGCATCCCGCTCAGCAGATTGATGAGGCTCGATTTTCCCGATCCGTTCGGTCCGACGATGCACGTGATCCATTCCCGGAAGATGGACATGCTGAGCTGGTCCACGGCTTTCACCGCACCGAAGTGCTTGGAGACCTCTTTTGTTCTCAGAACGAATATCTCGTCGAGATTGATCTGGTCGGGTCGGCTGGCGCTCACAGCTTGTACCTCCCCACAAGGCCTTGTGGCCTGAACAGCATGAGAACTACCAACAGGATGCCAAGGACGACCTGCCGGGCCTGGCCGACGTACTCAGCCGGCAGGAACGGAATGAAGCGCATCCCCTCTTCGAGCAGGACGAATACAATAGCGCCGAGCAGGGAGCCCCAGATCGTCGCAAGGCCCCCGAGGATGACGATGCAGACCAGGAGCATCGATTCCAGCAGGATGAAGGAGTTGGGGTCGATGAAGGTCGTCCAACTTGCGAACAGGCCGCCGGCGAGTCCCGCCATCATGGCCGAGATGACCCATATCGCCAGCTTGAAGTGAGTGACCTGGTAGCCGAAGACCTCGGTGGCCTGCTCATCCTCTCGAATTGCGGTGAGCACTCGCCCAAAAGACGAGGTGACTATGAACCAAGAGATCAGAATGACTAGCGCGAGGAAAGCTGCCACGAGCGCGAGGAACTGCATTTCGGCGTCGAATGTCCACGGGCCGATCTCGGGTCGGGCGATCTCGTGGATGCCGAAGG
>JAPPDQ010000410.1 GCA_028875495.1 Chloroflexota bacterium | reverse complement strand
CGGGATCGAGGGGATCGGCGATGATCGGAAGCCACGTGACCACCGAGCTCTCGAAGTCCTCGACGATGACCTGTTCCTCATTGCCGACGGTTGCGTGAAGGTGGTCCACCAGGACCGTGCCCGACGTTATCCCCCTCTGTCGGATGTCGCCATGGTCCTGCACGTGGACTGCCACCAGGGTGATCGGCTGGCTCAGCCACTCGGGCACCTCCGCGGTCAACAGCTTCCATTCGGAAGGCCCGACATCGCCTAGGAACACTGTTGTGAGCTGTTCGCTCGCATCGCGCAGGAGGATGTTCATCTTCAGGCCTTGATAGTGTTCCGCGGGATAGGCCCAAAAGCCCACCCCGGTGGCGCCCTCCGGCAGGACGGCCAGGGACGACCCGGCTTGTGGTCGAAGATCGGCGACCACCTGATCGAGAGGACGTTCCGAGAAGTCGTCTCGATACCATGCGATGCGGTGGAAGAGGGCGGAGTCGACGCCCAGCACCTCGAAGTTGAGAGGCCCGAAGATGCCGTCGGTGCGTATCCCCTCTGCGGCGAGAGCGACGGACGGCATCTCGCGGAAAGTGGATACCCCACCGATGAACTGCCGGGACATGTTGACTCGCAGGTCTCCCGCCACTTCGTGTCGCACCCGGTCGAGGCGGCTCTGCTCCAGCGTCCCGCCCACTGTGGTGGCGAGGACGCTCACTCCCGTTACCAGCACCACAAGCACCACCAACCACGTGTACTGAGCGGGCCTCCTGATGACGTGGCGCAGCGTTATCGAGACCCACACCGGCACGAGCCGCGCCAGTGCCCTCAACAGAACGTAGAGCGGCTGTCCCAGCACCACGGATGCCAGCCCGACGAACGGCCAGAACAGGAGGCTGCTCGGGTCGGGGGAACTTATCCGGTAGAAGGCAACAACGAGCGAAGCCTGTAGGAGAACGCCCAAGGCGACGGACGGCACTCTGACCGCTTTCGTAGTGGCCCAATAGACGAGACCAAACGCGGCAAGGATCGCCGCTGCTTGAGGCCAGTCGTCGACGCCGATTCCTCTCACGCCGTTGATGACCGTCGCGGGAAGCAGGACGGCGAGCGACACCGTGGCCACAACGTTCAGCAGTGCGGGCGACTCGCCCCCGACGTAGCTCACGAACAGCGGGAACAGCCGCATGAACAAGAGCGCGACCGCGACAAGGAAGAGCACGGGCGCCAGCAGCAGCGTCTCGTTTATGTCCACGTCCCCGAAGAGTCCGCCCGACACGACGGCTCCACGGGCTTGGAGTTCCCAGAAGATGAGGCCGCCCAGCACGAGAAAGACAACGTCCAGGTGGTAGCGATGCAGCAGCGACGCGGCGGGCGGACGAGCCGCGCGGAACCTCTGGGCGAGCACTCCCCCCTGTGCCGTCAGCACGCTCGGCAGCACCACTGCCGCGAGACAGAGCAGCCCCACGATCCATGCAACGATGAACGGCGCCGGCTGGGGCACGATTGGCAGCAGCCCCCCGTCGGTTAGCCCCCTGAAATGCGGAGTCACGCCCGCGACCGCCACGAGGGCTATCGCCAGGACGGGAGACACCACGATCGCCACGGCGGTTAACAGAATACCCTCGAACGAGTAGATGCGGAAAAGGGCAGTCAGTCCGAATCCTCTCGTTCTGACGAGAGCGTGGTCTTCTTCCCGGCTTTGCACCAGGTAGCTGATCATCATGCCGAGGTAGAACGCCACCGTCACGGCCAACACGGCCAGCAGCAGGACCATCGGGATGCGCGCGAAGAAGGCCCTCGCCTCGGCTCCGTTGATCACGCGGTGAAGGGGAGACGACACATTGGTTCCGAAGAGCTCGGCGTTCAGTTCCCTCTCGAATTCGTCGAGTCGCTCAATGGTTTCTCCTCCGGTCCACGACTTGAGCGCCTCCGGCTCCATCTGGATGAACCATATCGCGTCCATCACCATGCCGGGCAAAGTCGTGCTGATGGCGTCGGATACCGCCTGCTCCGTTATGAACAGGGGCAGCGGCGGCGGGCCACTCTCCGGGTCATATAGGGTGGGCGGGTTCAGCATCCCCGAGGCGATGGAGACCAGCGTCCCGTCGAGGCTCGTGTTATCTGCCACGCCCACGATGCGCACGGTCACCCTGGCGGGCGCTTCCTGTGAGACGCCGACCTTCACCTCGTCCCCGGCGCCTACGCCGTACAACTTGCTGGCGTTCTCGCTCACGACCGCCTCGATGATCGGCCCGTCAGGACCGTCCTGCACGGTCGGACTCGCATGAACGCCGGATACCAGCTTGATGTAGAAGTCGGCGTTCGTCAGGTTTCTGACGATTGCCGCCGGCGGAGCGAGACTGGTCGGCTCAGAAATGCCGCTTGCATCGATCCACAGGTTGTGACTGCTCAGGATGCGCTCTCTGCCGTCATAGGCTGGCAGGATATGTCTCTCGACTGCCTCGCCGACGATCTCCTCGATTTCCTGGAATCGCGGCTCGGTGAGTACGAGGTTGTTGGTGAAGATGAAGGCCGTCGAACCCGATCTGCCGAGATTGTCGATCTCGAGGTTGATGCTCAGCTGCGTGAGTGACGACACATACACGGGCACGGCCGATACGAGGGTCGCGGCCGCCACGACGCCTGCCAGGACGCTGGCAAGGAGCCATCGGCTGTTCGCCACGCGCCTGCGTACCAGTCCCCGGATGGTGAGGGATTGCATGTGAGTACGGATGCCGATGACTACGGGCGAGACGGGGATATCGTCGAGATGCCGGGGAGGAAGGACAATATCATTCGCACGTGTCGCCTAGGTGATCTGGAATACCGGTGAATCGTACAGCATCACCGACGCGGATACCAAACTTGTCGGCCTCGCCGGCGTTTATCTCGAAGTTGTACGCCGCCGCCGCGCTCGGACTGTAGCTGGGCAGGTCGGACGTGTCCGTGCCCGGCTTGGGGAATGGAACGTTGGCAGTGATGTCCACGACACGGCACTCCTCCGATATCCATACGAAGTCGAGTGAAAACTGCACCTTCCTCATCCAGAACGAGGACACCTCCCGGTCCTCGAAGATGAACAACATGCCCGTCCCCGGCTCCAAGCCGTCCCTCTCTGAGAGGCCCTTCGTCCGTTCCACCGAGTTAACCGCCAACTCCGCCGGAAACAGGGCGTCGCCGATCATGACCGAGGCGTTGAGCTCAAGTACCTCATACGTGGGTGCGGGACTCGGAGATGGCGCTGGTGTCGGGATGGGCGTCGCCGTGGAGGTCTGGCTCGAACCGGGCACGGTTGCCGCCGTGGTCGTCTCGTTTGATGAAGGCAGTGTTGCCGCGGTCGTGGTCTCGTTGGGGGCGGGAAGTGGCGCCAATGTTGCCGGTGGGTAAGGTATGCTCGTCCGTGTGCCTGCAGGACTTGGGACCGGCCTCGTCAGATCGGAAGGGCGGGTTGCCGGTGTGTCGTTCGGTGAAGGGGTGACCAGCATGGGACGAGCTCCGCCGCCGCAGCCCGCGCACACCGCGAGCATGAGTAACGCCACCCCAACGACGGTTTGCCTCACGTTAGCTCGACCACCGTGACGCCGATTCCTCCCTCGCGGTGGTCGGCGTACCGATACGACTTGACGAGCGAGTTCCTGTCGAGCGTCTCCTGCACGCTCTGCCGCAATACCCCGCGCCCCTTGCCGTGAACGATGCGCACCGAGTCCGCGCCGTTTCGCAGCGCCCTGTCGAGAAACTCCTCGACCGAGACCGCCGCTTCGTCGGCCCGCATCCCCAGAATGCGGAGCTCGTTGCTCATCACGACCGGTTCGAGATCGTAGTTGACGCTTCGTGTCGGTCGCGGCTCCTCCACAGGTGTCCCCTCTTCCACCGGAGTCAGGCGGCCAACGTCAAGGGTAAACCGTGCGTCTCCCACGATGACCGTCGCCTCGTCGCCGCCGGAGTCGATGGACTGCACCGCCCCCTGCACGTTGAGACCCGTAATCCGGACGATGTCCCCCTCGCGAATCGGGCGAGGCGGCCCCGTGGGGGATTCGACCGACGCCTGCTTCTGACTCTCGACTTCCCCGCGCGCCTGCTCCAATTCCAATCGCGCCCGCTTGATGGCCTCGTAGTCCACCGGCTCCCCGCCGGGAGCGTCCCACGACAGCGCGGCCTCCGCTCGACGGAGCTTCCGTCGGGCGTCCTCGAACTGCCCCGACAGCTCCGCCCTCATGTCCGCCAGCATATCGTCCCGACGAGACTGAACGTCCCGAATCTCGTCATCGAGCGCTTGCTTGGCCGACTCCGCCTCTCGCTTCGCCTTCTCGGCTTCTTGGAGCATGGACTTGAGCTGCATCCGCTGCCCTTGAAGCTCGTCCAGCCAGTCCTCAAACTGCATGTACTGCGGCTCCATCAGACGGGCGGCCTCGTCCATGATCTCCTCCGGCAGCCCCAGCCGTCGCGCGACCGACATCGCGTAGCTCCGTCCCGGAATACCCATCGTCAGGTGGTACGTCGGACGCAGCGAGTTCGGTTCCAGATCGACGCTCGCATTCATCATCCCCGCCGACGCCTCGGCGAAGGCCGCAACCGTCCGGTGATGCGTAGTCACCACGGTCTTCACGCCCTTCCCGGCGAGGTCGTGCAGCACCGCCTTCGCAAGCGCCGAGCCCTCCTCAGGGTCGGTGCTCGTGCCAAGCTCGTCGAGCAGCACGAGCGACCTCGTCGTGGCGTGGTCGAGTATCTCGATGACGTTGAGCATGTGCGAGCTGAACGTCGACACCGACCCCGCTATGCTCTGCTGGTCTCCCACGTCCGCGTACACCCCATCGAATATGGGGAGTACACTCCCCTCCTCCGCGGGCACGAAAAGCCCCGACTGGTGCATCAGCGCCAGCAGCCCCACGGTCTTCATCGCGACCGTCTTTCCCCCCGTGTTCGGCCCGGTGATGACCAGCACCGACGACTCCCCGTCAATGCCGACCGTGACCGGAACCGCGTCGTCGCCGAGCAGCGGGTGACGTGCCTCCACGAGCCGGATGACAAGCGGAGCGTCGCCGTCGTCCTCCACGCCTGCCGCGACCCCGTTCAGCCGGGCGCTGTACCGTGCCCGCGCCATGATGAAGTCCAGCCGTGCCGTGAGCCGCATCCCCATCCTGATGTCGTCCGCCACCGCGCCGACAAGCTCCGACAGGTCGATCAGCACCCTGCGCGTCTCCTCGTCCTCTTCCAGGGCAAGCTCCCGCCACGTATTGCAGGCATCCACCGTCGCGAACGGCTCGACGAACAGCGTCGCGTCCGTCTTCGACACGTCGTGGACGATGCCGGGCACCTTGTGCCGCAGCTCCGTCCTCACCTGCAAAACGAGCCGGTCCCCACGGACGGAGATCACGTTGTCCTGCAGCGCCTCCTCCCCGACGGGCGACCGCATCACTCGCTCAAGGGCTTCGACCGCCTTCCTGTAAGCGGCGCGGACGCTCCGGCGAAGAGTCCCGAGCGTGGGCGTCGCGCTGTCGAGCACCTCCCCGCGAATGCCGATCTTCTGCCTCACCGGCCGCTGCAGGTCGAGCAGGTCGGGGATGACGGACGCTATCTCGGCGAGCACC
>JAPPDQ010000173.1:4699-5585 GCA_028875495.1 Chloroflexota bacterium | reverse complement strand
GTGCCGTCGCTGACGAGGAAGACAGCGAAGTCGCCACGCGGAGACTCGGTGCGCTGGTAGACCTCGCCCTTCGGGGGACGGGTCAGGCGACGAGTCTTGGCCGCGAACTCGCCCTGTTCCATTTGCTCCATCGCCTGCTCGACGATGCTCATCGACTGGCGCATCTCCTCGACGCGGACGTAGTACCTGTCCCAGCAGTCGCCGTGCTCTCCCACGGGGATGCCGAATTCGAACCGGTCGTAGATGCCGTAGGGCTCCGATATACGCACGTCTTCCGGCACGCCACAGGCTCGGAGGGCCGGGCCGGTGACGCCGAGGTCGATGGCCTCCTCCGCGCTGATCGCGCCGACGCCCTTGGTGCGGGCGAGGAACATCTCGTTGTCGGACAGAAGCGCGTCGCACTCGTCGATGCCGCGCTTGAGCTGGTCGGTGAGTGTGGCCATGCGGTCGGGGAAGTCCACCGGCAGGTCTTCGTGGACGCCCCCGACGCGGATGTAGTTGTGCATCATGCGCGCGCCCGTCACTGACTCGAAGAGCTCTTGGATTCGCTCGCGCTCACGGAAGCCGTAGAGAATGGGCGTCATTGCGCCGGCGTCGAGTCCGTATACGCCATAGAAGAGCATGTGGTTGGCGATGCGATTGAGCTCGCATAGGATGGTGCGGATATACCACGCGCGCTCCGGAATCTCGAGGTCCATGATCTTCTCGACTGCCATGCAGAAGGCAAGCTCGCTGTTGAGGTTGCCGATGTAGTCGATGCGGTCGAAGAGCGTGACGATCTGGGAGTAGTCCTCGATCTCGCAGAGCTTCTCTGACCCGCGGTGCAAGTACCCAATGTGCGGCTCTGTTCGATGACGCCGGAATCGGAATCCTCGTGATCGAACAA
>JAPPDQ010000173.1:0-4689 GCA_028875495.1 Chloroflexota bacterium | reverse complement strand
GATCGTCTCTGACCCGCCGCGCAACTCCCCAAGGTGCGGCTCAACCTTAACGATGCGCTCGCCGTCGATCCACAGCACCATGCGGAACACCCCGTGCGTGCTGGGGTGCTGCGGCCCCATGTTGACCATGAGGTCGACGGGGTCGAGTGAGTCGGTCTGCGTGGTTGGAGTGCCAGTGGTCAAGGTATGGTTGCCGTGGCCTCCTCCACAATGCGCCGCCCTAAACGCCACGTCCCATTGACTTTCGAGAAACCGGACTCCTCCAGCACTGCATCCAGAGTGTCCAGCATCTCGCAACCCTCAAGAAAGGCTTCGACCGCTTCCTGAAGCGAGTCTCGCGCCTCGTCAACTGCGTCCCCGAAGCTCGAAACGTCAAGCTCCGGGCATTGAGCGACGTACAAGTCGCCTTCGGGGAATATCTCGGCTCGGTAGTTGATTGTCGTCATTTCTATCGATCTTTCTGTACTCACTAACCCCGTTATCTGCCAGTTGAGCTGCCGGTCGTTTGTGTGAAACGGGTGTGGCGTGTTAAACCCTACCACTCCTCGTACTCATGGTACGGAAAACTCTTCAATCCCGGATGACCCTCGAAGCCGTCATAGAGGAGCAGTGGGTTGAGGTTTGGGTGGTCCTGGAAGACGACGCCGTAAAGGTCGTGGGCCTCGCGCTCGAACCAGTCCGCGCCGCGCCAGACGTTCACGACGGTCGGGATGCCGGGCTCGTCGGGCGGCACGTTCGTCTTGATGACCATCTTGTGCCGCCTGCACAGGGAGAAGAGATGGTAGCTGACCTCGATTCGCTCGACGTAGTCGACGGCGGATATGCAGCGGAGGTAGTCGAATTCGAGGTTGGGGTGATCTTTGGCGATGTGACAGACCTCGGGAACTAGCTCAGGGGCAATCGTTACAGTGACCTCGTCGACGGCGGCTCCGATCTCCATGGGCATGTCACCGTAGACGGATGGCAAGGTCTTGGAGAGTGCTTCCCCCATATCATCGAGACGGGCGGGCGCGAGCGCAGCAGCTCCGCCTCGTGCTCGCGCAGGTCGAGCGGGTCTCGGACGGCCCTTACTCTCCTGCGTCACCGGACCGGGCGTCCTGCTTGATCTTTTCCTGGAGCTGGAGGATGCCGTACATCAGGGCCTCTGGTCGGGGCGGGCAGCCGGGCACATACACGTCGACGGGGATGAGATGATCCACGCCCATGATGACGGAGTATGAACGGTAGTAGGGCCCTCCGTTGGTCGCGCAGCTTCCCATGGCGATCACCCACTTGGGGTCGGGCATCTGCTCGTAGAGGAGCTTGATCGGCTCGGCCATCTTCTTGACGACCGTGCCGGCCACGATCATAACGTCGGCCTGTCGTGGGGAGGGCCACGTGACGACTCCGAAGCGGTCGAAATCGTGATGCGACATGTGCGTGCTCATCATCTCGATGGCGCAGCAGGCGAGGCCGAAGGACAGCGTCCACAGGGAGTTCTTTCGCGCGAGGGCGAAGAGCTCGTCCGACTTTCCCACCAGCGTGTTCGGGATGATCTCTTGGAGGACGTTATCGGCGGGATTGTTGCCGCTTCCCGGTTGGTAGCCTTGTCCCAGATTTATCTCCATTGCAGGACTCCTTTCCTCCAACCGTAGATGACGCCGAAGAAGAGAATGGCGATGAAGATTAGCATCTCATAGAAGACGGCGGGTATCGACTTGAGAAAGACGACCGCCCATGGGAAGAGGAACACGGCCTCGACATCGAAGATGAGAAAGAGGATGGCAAAGACGTAGTAGCGGATGTGTATCTGCGACCAGCGATACGGGGCGGCGGGGATGCCGCACTCGTAAGGAGAGTCTTTGATCTCGGATGGTCGCCTCGGCGCAACGACGCGGGAGAAAACGAACATTCCGACGACCGCCGCGATGCCGACCGCGCCGACGATGACGACGACTGTCCAATCGAGCGCAAGTCCTTCCAAGCGGGCCCCCTGAGGCGAAATCCGTAACAAGTGTACCATCGGGTGGAGCGGCGTATCAAACTACACCCCCGTTGACATTCGCTATTGATGTGGGGAGAATTCGTACAGTCCCGCATGGCTGCAGGAAGGGATTCCCAATGGCGGAATGTTCCGGCTGCAGGGCTGAGATAGCGTCCTTTGACCGTCGCTGCTGGAAGTGTGGCGCGGGGATAAAACGCGACGTTGGTAAGCTGTTTGCCGGCGCTCCCACCGACAAGGAACTGTCCAGGGCGCAGTTATGCCACCTGCTGGCGTTGCCGGGAATGCTGGTGTTGGGGCTTTTCATAGAAACGGCGGTTGACAGGGTTGGGCTCTTGGCATTCGTACCGCTGAATCTGGTGATCCCTTTCGTGTTCTGGCTATCGACTCTGAA
Source organism: Chloroflexota bacterium (assembly GCA_028875495.1). Lineage (GTDB taxonomy): Bacteria > Chloroflexota > Dehalococcoidia > Lucifugimonadales > VXLM01 > VXLM01. Next base: position 2,314 of record JAPPDQ010000173.1, on the reverse strand, counting down.
ATCGCGGTTCGTTCGGAATCATGGTTTGCAGGCATTGAATTTCCAACTCCTTTGGACGGTGGTTATGTTCCTTGTCTGGTACTGGTTCAACATTTTGGCTGTCGGTGTGTTGAACGATTTGGTGTGGCTGCTGGCCTACGTGGTGGTTCTGATGGGGGGCATAGCGTTGGTCTGGATAGCATCAAACGACGCGGCCAGCGCGGGGGACGGAAAGTATCCCATCCGCATTCCAATCAGTTGACAACTTTCCTCACACTTTCAAGAAACAACACATCGAATTACGCTATAGTTGTATTGACGGCACCCGTAGCTGTTCGTAAGTTCGGTTTCGACCTGTACTGCGGTCGCGAGGGGTCACAATGGCCCAATGTCCCAGATGCAAGACCCTGACGGCGTACATCGACCGTCACCTTCAGACTTGCGGTTCCGAGGACTCGTCCGGCAAGTCGTCACCCGGCGTGCTGGTGGGGGAGAACCTTCTTCAAGCGCGCCTAAGCCATCTAGTGGCACTTCCCGGGATGCTGATCTTCCTAGTCGGGTTCACGGAGTTCGGCATACTCTCACTTCTTGCGTTCAATATCGTGGCTCCGCTCATATACCGATGGAATCACCCGGGATCTGAAGTGGTGTGGATTCACACGACGGAGGCGCTCAACTTTCAGGTGTTGTGGTCGGCAGTTATGTGGATAGCAATGCTCATCTTCCCGTTCTTCGGGTTGACCGTCTGGCCATTCGTATGGATCGCGGGCATAGCGCTGGTCTTGTTCATTGGCCTTGAGTCTGCGAGCTATGGCAAAGGCAGATACCCCGTGCGAATCCCTTTATTCCACTACCGCTAGCCCCTGCTCGACAGGCGGGGTTGGATCACCCTCTTCTGGGGAGTCCCTATGGCGCAGTGCAACGCATGTCACGCATTTCTGCGTTCAAGTGATCCGGCCATGCGCTAGGGGAACGGAACGCAGTGCCTGAGTAGTCCCAAAACTTCCCGTGACCTTGGCTGCTGGCCGTTACACCCCGAGCAGTCGCTTCGAGATTTCTCTCGCCTCATCCAGCGTCTCGACGATATGGTCGTCGGGAACTCGTTTCAGAACGTTGAGCGCATAAAGGGTGGTGGCCGGCCGACCGCCAAGACCCATCACGATGCACTCCGTATCCTCATCGAGGGCGATGTCTATCAGCTGTTCCACGACGAGAGCCGCGCTGTCGTCCACGGAAACCGTGTCCGTGAAATCGAAGATCACGACTTCGTGCTCCTGGATGTCCAGGCTGATCGTGTTGACCAGCTTGTTCGAAGATGCGACGGAAAAGCTTCCCCGGAGAGCCACCATGCCGACGCGCGCGGAGTACTCGTCTACTTCCTCCTCCTCGTCCTCCTCATCTTCGGCGTCGAGGTCGAAGCCTTCAAATTCGTTCTTCCCGTAGAGGAAGTTCCGGTCCAGCAGTGGCACGGAGATGACGCTGTCCAGTTCGAGGCGTTCCCAAAGGCGCGCGCTGGCCATTCCCGCGGCGATCAGGCCGATAGCGACAGCCGTGACCAGATCGAGGAACACCGTCAGCAGGAGCGTAATCACCATGACGAGCAGGTGTTCCCGTTGTACGCGGTGGACGCGGGTCAAGAAACGCCAGTCGATGATGTCCCAACCCACCTTCATCAGGATACCGGCGAGAGCGGCATGGGGAATTGACTCCACGTATCTGCCAAGGCCTAAGATCAGCGCCAGCAGAATGACGGCTCGCAGGACACCCGAAACCTGCGTGCTTCCCCCAGCGCGGATATTCACCACCGTGCCCATCGTCGCCCCGGCTCCGGGCAGTCCTCCGATGAACCCCGCTGCCATGTTGCCGATGCCCTGTCCGATCAACTCCCGATTAGGGTTGTGCCGGGTTCGCGTCATTGCGTCCGCCACAAGAGAGGTGAGCAGGCTGTCGATGGAACCCAGCAGCGCAATGATCAGCGCCGGCTGTACCGCCCTGCCCAGAGCGCCTACCGAGAGTTCCGGGAGCCGGATATCCGGCAGTCCTGTCGGTACATCGCCGATGACCGGCGTGTTGGTGAGCCAAAGGACACTGAGCATCGTCCCCGCGAGAAGCGCCGCAAGGGTAGGGGGCAGGTATTGTCGGAGCCTGTTTGGCCATAGCACTCCAACGGCGAGAGTCACGGCGGCTATGGCGAGCGCGTTGACGTTAATGTCCGTCATCACGTCCGGCCACGACTTGACCGCTCCCAACGGCCCGCCCTCTGCGACCTTCGCCCCTACGAACGGCAGCGTCTGCAGCAGGATGATGATGATGCCGATGCCCGACATGAAGCCGG
>JAPPDQ010000010.1 GCA_028875495.1 Chloroflexota bacterium | reverse complement strand
GTGGTCGAGCGCCGATGTCGTGCTCTTTTTCGAGCGCCGCTGCCGGTGATACGTGATCGCGAACCTGTGCGCCTCATCCCGCAGCCGCTGCACGAGGAATAGCGCGGGCGACGTTCGTGGCAGGACGATAGGCTCCGGCGTCTGCGGCACGAATAGCTCCTCGTTCTCCTTCGCGAGGCTAGCCAGGGGTATCGACGTGATTCCCAGCTCAAGGAACACTTGCAGCGCCGCGCCGAGGTGTCCCTTGCCCCCGTCGATCAGCACGAGGTCGGGCGCCTGCTGCCACGCCTCCCCCTTCCCCTCGCTGCGATCTCCATCATCGACTTCCGCCACCTGCGACTTCGGATCGGCCAGCCGACGAAACCTTCGCGTAAGCATCTCACGCATCATCGAGTAGTCGTCGACCCCGTCCACGCCCTTGATCTGGAACTTGCGGTAGTCCGACGACTTCGGCTTGCCTTCGTCGAACACCACCATGCTCCCCACTGGGTTCGACCCCTGCGTGTTCGATATGTCGTAGCACTCCATCCGTCGCGGCAGGGTAGGCAAGTTGAGCGCCTCCTGCAACTCCTCCATCGCCTGTCCGAGCGCGCCCTCCTCGGCGGCCGCCTGAACGCGCCGCTGCTCCATCCCCTCCGAGGCGTTCTCCGCCACCATCCGCATCAGTCGCCGCTTCTCCCCTCGCTGCGGCACGTAGATGCGCACCCTGCTCCGGCGCTTCTCGCTCAGCCACTCCTCGATGGCCTCCGTGTCCACTAGCTCGTCCTGCACCAGGATTCGAGGCGGCACGTACGGGTTAACCTCGTAGAACTGCTTCACGAACGCGCTCAGTATCTCCCCCGGTGTGTCGTCCTTCGTGCTTGTCATGATGAAGTGATCGCGCCCCACCAGCTTGCCCTGCCGCACGAAGAAGACTTCCATCCACGCCTCGTCGCCGTCCGACGCCAGCGCTATCAGATCGAGCGTCTCAGACGACAGGTGAAGTACCTTTTGACCCTCGTGCACCTTCTCAATCGCCTGTATCTGGTCCCTCAGCGTCGCGGCTCGCTCGAATTCGAGTGACTCCGACGCCTCCATCATCCTCGATTCGAGCGACTTCAGTATCCGGTCGGCCTTGCCGTCCAGAAAGAGGAAGACCTGCTCGATGACCTCACGGTACTGCTCTTTGTCCACCGCCCCGATGCACGGCCCCACGCATCGGCTGATGTAGTAGTCCAGACACGGTCGCGGATCGTTGCCCGTGATCGTCTTCGTACACGACCGGTAAGGGAAGAGCTTCTTGAGGAGCGCGAGCGTCCTACGAACACTGCTCGCGCTTGCGAACGGCCCGAAGTACCGCGACCCATCCCGCTTTACCGTTCGCGTGATGTAGACCTGCGGAAAGTCCTCCGTCAGGTCCACCTTGATGAACGGATAGCTCTTGTCGTCCTTGAGCCGCGCGTTATACGGCGGCTTGTTCTGCTTGATGAGGTTACATTCGAGCAGGAGCGCTTCCTGCTCCGACTCCGCCACGATGTACTCGAACTCCGCGACGCGCTTCACCATCTCCCGTATCTTGAAGGGATGGTTCGCCTTCTTCGCGAAGTACGAACGCAGACGGTTCCGCAGCTTGGCCGCCTTGCCCACGTACAGCACGGCCCCGGATCGTCCCCGCATGATATAGACGCCGGGCTTCGCCGGTGTGGCCCTCAGTCGGTCGGAAAAATCTGTCGGCATCGCCGCAGTGGAGGATCGTCGCATCCCTGTCTATCCCCCTCTCCCGTCGTGGGAGAGGGCTGGGGTGAGGGTGAAACCTCTCACTACCCCAAGAGTCTCACTCGGGCGCCTATATGATGGACCCGCCGAGAGTCACCGTCGCGGCGGCGAGAATGATGAGGATGACCAGCGTCACCAGCCCGATGTGCCGGAGTTCGCCGGGCAGGAACCGCGTGACCGGCGGGGCTTCTTCCTCGACGGCCTGCTTGGCGCGGCGTCTCCGCGAAGGCGCGGTGGAGGCTCCCGGCATGGTTGCTGTCGCCGTAGCTGTCGCCGTCGCCGTGGCAACGGCCGTTCCTTCCTCTTCTTCCACGCTTGTCTTCGATACGGCCGGGCCTACTTCAAACTGCTGTGTTGAGGCTCTGCGCGGCCCGCGCCTCTTGCGGCTCTTCATCTGGTTCTGCCGCTTGGCGACCTTTTGGCCCTTGCTCGGCATCGTCTCCCTCCAATGCTGCTCGTCAAATATCCCGTCGGCCTAGCCTATTGTCTAACGAATCGCACTCACTCGGCAAGTACCCAGCGCTAAGCTGACCTTCGCTTTATCCCCTCTCCCTCGACGGGAGAGAGCCTGCCCACACAACTTTCCGCCCGCGACGGCGAGTCGCCTACGCTCGCGGATGCGCCGTCTCGTACTGCGTCCGCACGTGCTCGCTCGTCAAATGGGTGTACACCTGCGTCGTCGTGATGCTCGCGTGACCGAGCAACTCCTGCACGTGCCTTAGAGGCGCTCCCCCGATCAGCAGGTGTGTTGCGAAGCTGTGCCGCAGTGTGTGCGGCGTAATCTTCCTCTCGATACCCGCCGCCTGCGCTCGCCCCTTCAAAATAAGCCAGAGCGCCTGCCGCGTGAGTCGTCCGCCTTTCCTGCTGACGAACAGCGCCCTGCCCGCAGCGTTGCCGGCAAGCGAAGGCCGCCCGTCCTCTAGGTATTCACTGACCGTCTCCACCGCCTCGTCGTGAAGCGGAATAATTCGTTCCTTGGAGCCTTTCCCCATGCACCGCACGAAGCTCTCGTCAAGGTCCACGTCGTCGATGTCGAGCGATACCAGCTCGCTTACTCGCACTCCCGTCGCGTACATCACCTCGATGATGGTACGGTCACGAAGCGACATCGGCGTATCCGATTCCCCTACCGACAGCAGCGCCTCGACCTCCTCCACCGACAGCGTCTCCGGAAGCGACTCGCCGGTACCGGGCGAAGAAAAATCCTCCATCGGGTTCTTGTCGACGACTCCCTCTTCCAGCAGAAAGCCGAACAGCGCCTTCGTCGACGCCACCTTCCGGGTCTTCGTCTTGTCCGAGTACCCGCGCTCGTGAAGATCGAGCACGAACGCCGTCAGCGCATCAGTCCCGACGCTCTTCCACGAACCGTGGCTCTGCAGCGATGAGTCGCGATTCTGCAGGAACTCCACCAACTGCGTCAGGTCGTTCCGGTACGCCGCCAGCGTATTCGACGAAAGACCGCGCTCGACGGTCGTATAGTTGAGGAACTGTTCGACGGCTTGCTGCATTGCGTGAGAAAGGGGCCGCTGGCAAGGTGAAGACCGCTGTTCATTGTAACATACGGTATATCTTGCCCAACCCCCACCCTCCCACTTGACACAGACCCACCGCCTTCATACAGTAGTCTAGTCCCTTTTGCGACACGGCCCCGAATGATAACCATCGACATCCACCCCAACCTCTTTTCCGGCGACCTCGTCGGCTCCTTCGTCGTAAGCTGGCACGGCTTCTTCACCTTCGTCGCCGTCACCGTCGCCGTTTTTCTCGTGGGGCGCTGGGCCCCCATGAAGGGCATCGAACCCGACGCTATCTACTCCATCGCCATCTGGGCCATCATCGGCGGCATTATCGGCGCACGCCTCGTCCACGTCATCGACAACTGGAACATCTACCAGGACGACCCCGCACAGATACTCGCCGTATGGAGCGGCGGCATCGGACTCTGGGGCGGCATCCTCGGAGGCTTCATCGGCGGTGCCACATACGCCTACTTCGCGAAACAGCCCGTCGGCGTGATTGCCGACCTGACAGCGCCCGTCCTGCCGTTCGCGCAGTCAATCGGACGCATCGGCGACATCATCAACGGCGAGCACTGCGCCAAGCCGCTCGACCTCTTCTTCGGAATGAGATGGGAGCACATCGAGAGTCCCGCCGCCCTGTGTGCAAGCGGCGGCCCGACGACGCAGGACTACGTCCACCCCGTCATCATCTACGAAATAATCTGGAACATGCTGAGCATGGCCGTCCTCTGGCTGCTCCGCGACCGCATCCGCCCCGATGGAATGCTCTTCGCCCTCTACCTGGCCCTCTACGCCGTCGGACGCTTCGCCATCACATTCTTCCGCGAGGACAAGGTCTGGGCTTTCGGAATGCAGGAGGCCCACTACATCGCGCTCCTAGTCCTCATCATCACAGTCCCCCTCCTCGTGGCCCGCGCACGGTTCATGAAGAAAGTCGTCACCGCCGCCGCCGATATCCCCGAACGAGTCCGCGGCACCCGCGCCCAGCGCCGCCGCAAAGACCGCTAATCAACGCTGGCATTACCCTTTTTTCTCAACGTAGGGGCAACCCTTGTGGTTGCCCGTTTCATGCGCCAATGTGACCGTCGAAAGGCCATTGTGATTCCAATCCCCCTCTCCCGTCGTGGGAGAGGGCCGGGGTGAGGGTAAATCCCAGCACCCAGAACCTAGAACCCAGAACCTCCCTCAGTGCCCCGCCGAAGGCCGAAAGTCCAGCACCGTTAGCTGAAACGTCGTCTGCCCGTTCCACGAGTTCAGCCCGAACGTGTACACCACGTCCAGCGTGTCCCCATGTCGTACCTGCTTCTCGGCTTGCTTGAACGCGATCGCGTCCCACACCTTCCCACCATGTCCAAGCTGCAGCTTCAGGTGTTCCCGTCCCCCTCCCACCTTGATCGCGCGGAGGACTCCCGCGTCTCGCATCAGCAAGGTCGGAGCGGGATTCCCCTTCCCATGCGGCCCGATCCGTCGAATGAACTCGAACCTGTCTCCCGGCAGCGACGCCGGTGACGCCACAGCGTCGATCTCTAAACTCGGCACGAGCATCGTGTCCTGCAGACGCTCCTCCGCGGAAGCGACAAGCTCCCCCTGCAGACGCGAAAGGTCGTCCGTCGCGACCGTGAACCCCGCCGCCTCCGGGTGCCCCCCGTGCCGCAGAAGATTCGGACTCGTTGACCGGATCGCGTCGATGATGTCGAACTCCGGGATGCTCCGCGCGCTCGCGCGTGACTCCTTCTCCCCGCGCCTGACCACCACGGCGGGCCGGTAGAACTGTTCCGACAGGTTGCTCGCTATCAAACCCAGAATCCCAGGCAGCCAGTCTTCGCTTTCCACGAACAGCAGCGGCGGCAGCCTCCCTCCGGGCGACGAGTACACCTGCCTCCGCGCCTCCTCGATACTCGTGGCCGCCAGCGCCTTGCGTTGCTCGTTCACGCTCTCCAATTCGCTCGCGATGGTGCCTGCCTTCTGCTTGTCGCTTGTGGTCAGCAGATCGAGGCTGATCTTCGCGTCTCCCAGCCGACCGGCCGCGTTCAGGCGTGGAATCACCGAAAACGACAGCGCCTCCGAGTCAAGCTCCCCCCGGTTCGCACCGCTCACCATGAACAGGGCACGCAGCCCGGGATGATCGGTCTCTTTCAGCAGCTCCAGCCCCCGCTTGACGATGTACCGGTTCTCCCCGGACATCGGCGCGACATCGGCCACGGTGCCGAGTGCCGCCAGTTCCAGAAGACGCTCTGGCCTCTCCCTGCCCAGCGACAGCCAGAGTCCCTCGATCACCTTGTAAGCAAGCCCCGCCCCCGTCAGGTGCTCGTACGGGTACACCGAGTCGCCCCGTCGCGGGTTGACG
>JAPPDQ010000455.1 GCA_028875495.1 Chloroflexota bacterium | reverse complement strand
TGCGCATCCTTTCAAGGGAGTGCATGACAATCCACTCGAGTTCCTGTCCGAAACACGGTTCGTAGAACGACAGGCCGGGAAGCTCCGTGCCGATTGACTGAGTGACAAGCGACTGGTGCGCTCCTCCTTCTGGGCCGAGACTGACACCCGATGGCGTTCCGACGACCATGAAGCTGGCCCCGGCGTAGGTGCTGTAATAGAAGGCGTCGAGACCGCGTCGGATAAACGGATCGTAGAGAGTACCGATTGGGAAGAGGAGCTCACCCTGCATTTCGTGTGAGAGACCAAGCTGGCCCAAGGCCATGAACAGGTTGTTCTCCGAGATGCCCAACTCGATGTGCTGGCCCGTGTCGGACTCCGTCCACTGGAGCGCCCTTGGCTGCTCCTCCTGAGGAAGGGATTCGATCTCCCCTCTATGCCAGACCCCTACCCGATTGATCCACCCGCCAAGGTTCGTCGAGCTGGCAACGTCCGGACTCGTGGTTACCAGCCGTTTCGACAGTTCCGGCGCGTTTCTCGATATCTCGGTAAGGACCAAGCCGAATATCTGCTGGGTGGACATCATGCCGCGATATCCCCGACCGAAGCCCGTAGGAACCGAAAGCGAGGGGGGTGAACTCGGCTGTTCCATACCCACTTGCAACCGGTCGCGGGCCTCGGCAATGATCTCTGCCTCCGGAGAATCGGGTGGGAACAAGAACGTGGTGTCTTCGGGGTCGATGCCCATGTTTTCGCGAAGCACGTCCATCTGCGACTCGTTCAAGTTGGCCGAGTGGTTCTGGGGGTCCCCGATGATCGGGAGATGCCACCCTTTCAGCGTATAGGCGAACATCACGTGCGGGCCGCGGTCGAGGTCCAACTCATCGAATGCCTGACGCAGCTTCCCAATATCGTGCCCGCCGAGATCGGAGAATATCGCCGCCAGCTCAGCATCGTCCCATCGACTGATGAGGCGTTCCATGTCTTTCGGATAGCGACTTGTGCTCGGCAGCCATTCACGCAGTGTGGAGGGCGAAACTCGCAGCAGGCGCTGGTAGACCAGATTGGACATTTCGTCGATAGCGGTGCGGAGCAACTCGCCGTTCGGCTCTTGGAAGGCCGCCTCGAGCTTGCGGCCGTACTTTGCGTCGACGATGCTCCAGCCGTTCGCCGCGAACATCTCGCGCCAACAGCGGACGCGAATACCCGGAATTATGCGGTCGAGACTCTGCCGATTGAGGTCGACGATCCAAAGGATATTCGACGCCTCTTCCATCGCGGGGTCGGCAATCGCCTCCCAGACGTTACCTTCGTCCAATTCGGCATCTCCGACGAGGCTGATATACCTCCGTCTCTGACCGCTCTCAGGACGGACATGACTCCGCAGGTACTCCTCGGTGAGCCACGCGAAGTTCGGCGCCACCGCGCCGAGTCCGACCGAGCCGGTCGAAAAGTCCACATTGTCCGGGTCTTTCGTGCGGCTGGGGTACGCCTGCAGCCCGTGATACGCGCGCAACGTCTTCAAGTACTCGACGTCGAGGTTGCCTAGCAGATACTGGACGGCGTGGTAGACGGGCGAGGCGTGGGGCTTTACCGAGAGCCTGTCGCCGGCGTTCATGTACTCCATGAACAGGTAAGTCATAATGCTGGCGACTGACGCGCTGGAGGCCTGGTGTCCCCCGACCTTCATCCCGCTGGGGTTGGAACGCAACCGATTGGCGTAGTCGACCATGTAGATCGAAAGCCAGAGGACACGATTCTGTATCTCGTCGAGAATCTGGTTCCGACGGTTGATAATGTCAGGGTCGTCGAGGGTTGCTGCTTCTATCACCATGTTGCCTCCCGGCCGGTTACCGTAAATACGGAGCGGCCCATTGCAGACCCTCGATTGTTGTCGTTCTTGGCTTGTATTCGCATCCGATCCATCCGTCGTAGCCCATCTTGTCGATGGCGTCGAACAGGAAGGGATAGTTTAGCTCACCCGTCCCCGGCTCGTTGCGTCCGGGATTATCCGCAAGCTGCATGTGACGGATCATGGGGAGGTTCGCCTCGATGGTCGGCGTCAGGTCCCCCTCCATGATCTGCATGTGGTAGATATCGTACTGGAGCTTGAGATTGTCAGAACCCACGTCCTTGACGATGGCCAGCGACTGGGAAGTGGTCTGAAGGAAGAAGCCTGGGATGTCCCTCGTGTTTATGGCCTCGATCAGCAAGGTTATACCGGCCTTCTCAAGTTCGCCCGCCGCGAACGCGAGGTTCGAGACGAAGGTCTCGCGAAGGGTCTCGCTCGACACGCCCGAGGGAGCGACTCCGGCAAGGCAATTCACTTGATCACAACCAAGGGTTGTGGCGTAATCGATTGCCCTACCCACACCGTCTCGAAACTCACCGACGCGGTCGGGATGGCACGCGATTCCGCGCTCACCCGCATCCCACTCACCGGCGGGAAGATTGTGTAGGACTTGGACGAGACCGTGTTTGTCGAGAGCGGCTCTCAGGTCGTCCTTGTCATAGTCGTAGGGAAAGAGGTACTCGACGCCCTTGAAGTCCGCTTCGGCGGCTGCGGCGAAGCGGGCCATGAAGTCGACCTCGTTGAACATCATCGACAAGTTGGCTGCAAGTCTAGGCATATTAGCTCCAAGTAAAGGAATCGTGAATGTACGGACGACTATGACGAAGGCTCGGTCCGTTCGATGAACTCAAGATAGTTGCCCTCAGGATCGAGGGCGTAGATGATGCCGACGCGCGCGCCGTCCGGCGTGGTACGGTACTTCGGCTCCGTGACGAACCGGATGCCCTTGCCGGACAGGTCGGTGTAAATACCATCCAAATCGGCTACGTTGAAGCAAACGTGGGACGAACCGAACTGGTGATGGTTCAGGTGTCCGTTGGAAGGCACGGGATCGAGGTAATGCACAAGTTCCAGTTGGTGACCGTCCCCCGGAATTCCGACGAATACCAGCTCGCGTTTCGCGCCGGAAATGCCCGTGTGATCACCGCTCGGCGGCGCTACGCTGTGGACCTCTCTGAGCACTTCGAGGCCGAGAACGTCGCAGTAGAACTCGATCATGGCCGAGAGGTCTTTGACGACCACGCCCGAGTGGTTGAACCCCGTTACCAAATTCCGGTCTCTCCGTCTACAGGTCTGGCAAATGAGTGTAGCCCAACGACCGACAGGCCGCAACAAAAGCCGCGGTGTAAGCAGGAAGCTAGTTCGCGTACGGGTCGGCGGCGTCGCGCATGCCGTCACCTACGAAGTTGAAGGCAAGCACCGCCAGTGTGACCGGAATCGCAGGGATGGTGAGCCATGGATAAATGGCTATCGACTGTACGTTTTGCGTCTGCTGCAAGAGGACGCCCCAGCTCACCGCCGGAGCCCGAAGGCCGATGCCCAGGAAGCTGAGCGCGGTCTCACTGATGATCATGAACGGAAGAACCAGCGTTGTGACGGTTATTACGTGACTGATGAAGTTGGGCAGCATGTGGCGGAAGATGATGCGTATGTCCGTCGCGCCTGCCAGGCGAGCCGCCGTTACGAAGTCCTCTTCACGAAGGGAGAGGAACCGCCCGCGCACAACGCGCCCCATCTCCGTCCACGCGAACAGCGCGATAATAAGCGTTACGATGAAGTAGATGCGGTAGACGCTCCAGTCCTTCGGGACGGAGGCGGAAAGGGCGATGAAGAGCGGAAGCGTGGGAATGGACCTCGTAATCTCGATGATACGCTGAATTACGGTGTCGACCCAGCCTCCGTAGTAGCCGGACAGCCCCCCCAGGACGATGCCGAGGACGAGAGTTAGCAGAACCCCCACCAGTCCTATGGAGAGGGATACCCGCGAGCCGAATACGATTCGGGACCACATGTCTCGACCTAGGACGTCTGTACCGAGAAAGAACGGAGCAACTCTTACCTCATCCTCAGGCGGGACTGTTCCTATCAGATGTCGGTCGAAGGTGATGAGGCCAAAGAGCTTATACTCGTATCCTCGAACGAAGAATCGGATGGGGATATTCACCTCAGGGTCGGTCGTATACACCTTCTTGAACGTTTCGGGATCGCGGGCGCCGATGACCTTCTTGACGTGTGGACTGAACCCTCCGTCGAACCAGTGGACCGTCTGCGGAGACAGATACGCGACATCCACGTCGGACAGACGGGGGTCGGATATGGCGAGGAAGTCCGCGAACGCTGCCACCGAGTAGAAGAAAATGACAAACACCGCGCCGACCATGGCCATCCGGTGCTTGCGGAAGCGCCACCACATGAGCCGCCATTGACCGGCAACGAAGATTTCTTCGTCTTCGAGGTGGTCCTGCTGCTCATCCAGGAGGTCAGCGGCAGCCCGGCTCAACTGCTCCTTGTCCCGCGCCTCGTCAGCCATCACCTATCCTCCATCCTGATGCGGGGATCAACGAAGACGAGCAGAATATCGGACACGAATGTCCCTATGATCGTCAACGCGCCAAGCACGAGCAATATCCCTGAGGCCATAAAGAGGTCTTCCGCCAAGAGCGCACGCAGCAGGAGAGGGCCAATCAGCGGCAGCGCAAGAATGACCGAGACGATGATGCTGCCCGAAATCAGTGCAGGCAAAAGGTACCCAACCGTGCTGATTATGGGGTTCAGTGCGACGCGAACGGGATACTTGATGATGACTCGCCATTCCTTGAGACCCTTGGAGCGGGCGGTGACAACGTACGGCTTGCGAAGCTCATCCAAGAGGTTGGCGCGCATAATGCGGAGGAGGGAGGCTGTTCCCGCTGTGCCGAGCACGATTACAGGAATCCATAGATGGGCGAGCATGTCGACGACCTTGCCCCCACTCCATGGCGCGGTAATGTACTCCCTGGTAAATAGTCCGCCTATGGATAAATCGAAGTAAAACCAGCCGATCCAAAGGAACGCCAACGCCAGCAGGAAATCAGGTATGGCAAGGCCGATGAAACCAATGAATGTGAGGGAGTAGTCCTCTATTGTGCGGTGACGCACGGCGGCGTATATCCCCAGGGGGATGGCCATCGTCCACGTGAACAAGATCGTTGTCCCGGCAACGATAATCGTCAGCGGCAGCTTGTCCCAAATGACCTCCCGAACGGGCCGGTTGAACTCGACTGAGAAGCTGAGATCGCCGCGAACGACTTTCGACATCCACTTGAGGTACTGGAACCACACCGGCGCGTCGAGGCCGTATTCGGCCCGGAGCTGCTTTTCGAGCGCGTCGGCGGCCGGAGTCCCCTGCCCTGCCTCGCCAACAAGGTTCGCTATGTAGTCATCAACGAAGTCGCCTGGGGGGAGGGTGACGACAAAAAAAGCGATGATCGAGATAACCCAAAGCGCAAAGACGCCCAGCAAGAAGCGACGTACGATGAAAGCAATCACTGAGGCTCTCTGCTCCCGTAGGTTGACTTAGAACATGAGGCCAAGCTAAACGACAGGAGGGACTTGGCCACGAGTTGGTCTGCCATTATACATACCTACCCTCCAAAGTAAAGAGTACCCGGCCGCTTCGACCGGGTACTCTTTCTTCAGTCAGTCTACTTCGGTAGGTTGAACGAAGCCCCTATTCGGAGTCGTTCTTGCCGCCTTCAATGAAGAACTGGACTGTCCGCGCGATCCCTGGGTTCTGCAGCGGGGACTCGTTCGGAGCCTGCGGCGGAACGTTCTTGAAGTACT
>JAPPDQ010000124.1 GCA_028875495.1 Chloroflexota bacterium | reverse complement strand
GCCCATCGAACTTGGAGCCGAGCTGCCCGCCGTGCGCTGGGAGTACGGCGCCGTGGAACTGCGCGACGTCGCGCAGGCCGCCGAGGCTATCGGCTACGACTTCCTCTTCATCGGCGACCACGTGCTCTTCGCCTACACGCTGCCCGACCGGCTGAGCATGTCGGGTGCCGGCTTCGAGGGGGCCATTACCCAGCACGAGGCGCTCACCCTGCTCGCCGCCGTCGCCGGCTGGACGAGCCGCGTCCGCCTGACCACCGCCATCCTCGTCCTGCCCCAGCGCGACCCGGTGCTCGTCGCCAAGCAGGCCGCCGAGATCGACATCCTCAGCGGCGGCCGGCTGCGGCTCGGCGTCGGGCTGGGCTGGTCGGACTCCGAATTCGCCGCGCTGGGCGCGTCGTTCGACGACCGCGCCGCCCGCTACGAGGAGGCGATCGCGCTGCTGCGCACCTGCTGGAGCGACGAGCCCGTCGACTTCGCCGGCGACCACTACCGCGTCGAGCAGATGAGCATGCTGCCGAAGCCCGTCACCCCCGGCGGGCCGCCGATCCTCGTCGGCGGGGTCGCCTCACGGGCGCTCAACCGGGCCGCGCGCCTGGGCGACGGCTGGATCTCGTCGGGCGCCATCCCGGACGATCGCGTCGCGGCCGCCGCCGAGGCGATGCGCGAGCGCGTCCGCGGTGCGGGCCGCGACCCCGCCGCCTTCCCCATGCAGCGCGAGACGCCGCTCGAAGCCACGCCCGGCCCCATGGCCGCCGCCCTGTGCGCCTACCGCGCCGCCGGCTTCGACCGCCTGGGCGTCCGCACCGTCGGCCGCCCGCCCCTCACCCCGGACGACTACATCCGTCGCCTGGAGATGATCCAGCGCGAGGTCTGGCCTCAGGTGCTGGCGGCGGAGAAGTAGCTCTCGACCATCTCGCGGGGCGTCTTGAAGTAGCGGGCGTGCGTGCGCTCGATGTCGGCGCGGCAGGCGGCGGTCAGGAGGACCACCTCGACGTGGTCCGGCTTCGCGAACTCCTGCGCGTCGCGGTCTGCGCTCGCCTGGGCGCGCTCCTCGTCGCCGTACTCCTGGATCGAGAGGAGTTGCCCGGCCGGGCGGTCGTAGTGGATCAGGAAGTGCTTCACTCTGAACGCTCCTTGCTGGGCTCCAGCGCCTGGATGAGCGCCTGGACGATCGTCCGGTACCGATCCGTTGCTAGCTCCAGTGTACGCCGATCTTCGCGCATCCGCTCCTGGTCGGGATCGCCGGCGGATGCATCGGGGCAATCGTTCCGGCCGACTTCTCCCCCGATGGTACCCTGTCCCCCACCTAGCGACTTGTTCGGATCATCCCTGGCCAACGGCCTCCTTGAGTTCGGCGACGAACATCCGTGTGTCCGCGAAGTAGTTGGGGTAGAATGGTTTAATCGAGTCCAGGATGGACGACTTCTCCGAGGTAGGAGCCCGAATCAGCACGATCTCGCGGCCCCGTTCATTATCGCGGCCCTTTTCATCTTTGATGAGACGCAGAATCTCATCTTCCTCAGCCCGGTCATACGCATCACTGGCCTCATCGTAGGTCCGATAGGCCATCCACCGAAGTTCAGGCACATTCCTTCGCATGCTTAATTCCAGCAAGACATACTGTCTACCGGCATTGTGCTCTCTCGAATAGCTGTAGTCGTCATGCCTGAGACGCTCGATCACGCGAACGTCCTGTTCCCCGAAGCTCTCTAGGCACTGTACGGCATTCAGTATCTCAGAAAGTCGCCGAATCTCTCGCAGAAGGTCTTGCCGATTATGAGACGTGTCCGGAGCTGGAGAGAAGCCCTCCCTAATCGAGAACAACGAACCCAGCAGTCTGAACAGATCGATCCAATGTTCGTCACCATCCCCAGACTTTAGTGACTGCCTCGTAAATGTATCGACTACTTCGATCGCCGTTGCCCACGCGTGCTGTAGCGGAGAGCGAAGTTGGATCTCTACCACCCTACCATGGTACAGCGGGTCTGAGTCCTGATACTGGTATATCAAGTGATACCCTGCGTAACCACTGGGTTTCGGGACTGAAAGGTAGTCATACTCCCTAATCAACCGATGCTTTGATGGGGAATTATATCGCAGTTTCCCCACGGTCAGGGGTGTAGCTGATGCCTCCTGAGTTTGACAGTGGGATTGTCGGGAAGCGTCACACGAAACGAACGTGCGAGGCACGTCGGCTCAAGACTCGTGTACAAACGCGGAAAAACTGGCTGAAACCGTGGATCAATCGTCCGGGGTGGGAACAGGATCCACGATTTCAGGAGAGGGTTGCCCGGTTGAGGGCTCACTGGGATCGTCAGGACCATCGAGCAGGTCAATGAGTTTCCCGCGTCGGGCAACGGCAATCGCCCTAAGCCTCTCAGCAACTTCGTTCGGGAGGCTCATTTCGGGGGATGAGAAGTGCAGGTAGAGTTCTAAGTGCTGTATGTCTTTACGGAGGGCAACGATCTCATGTGTAAGGCGTTCAAGGGCGGTTGTTGATATTTCTGTTGTCCCGCTTAATTTGTACGGTGCCATGTTTCTCCCCTTCCCAGGTTGGCCGCAATCCTAGCCCGTTCAGTCCAGAGAGTCAAGACCGTTACACAATGCGTTTTCCTTCCGATTTGCTAACCGAAGAGTATTGCATGAGATACCATAATACGGCCTTTTCTGCTAATATGAACGCAGAAAGGTTGAGATGGCAAAGCGGGCTCCTGGAAAACACTACCGGCAGGGAATGTCGTTGATGCAAGTCATGGAGCGGTTCCCTGACGAGGCAAGCGCCGAGGCGTGGTTTGTCGCCTCCCGCTGGCCCAACGGGGTCCGCTGCCCCGTGTGCGCCTCTGACGACGTGCAGGAGCGCCCCACGCGCCATCCGCAGCCCTACCGCTGCCGGGCCTGCCGCAAAGACTTCTCCGTTCGCGTCGGCTCGCTCATGGAGAACAGCAAGGTCGGCTACCGCAAGTGGGCGCTGGCGATCTACCTGATGACCAGCAGCCTCAAGGGCGTGTCCAGCATGAAGCTGCACCGGGACTTGGGCGTGAGCCAGAAGACCGCGTGGTTCATGCTGCATCGGATTCGTGCGGCGATGGCCGAGGGCAGCCTCCCCCGCTTCACCGGCATCGTCGAAGCGGACGAGATGTTCGTGGGCGGCCTGGAGGGTAACAAGCACGGCCACAAGAAGCTCCGCGCCGGTCGTGGGGCTGTCGGCAAGGTCATCGTCGCCGGGGTCCGGGAGCGCGAGTCCGGTAAGGTCAGCGCCGCCGTCGTGGAGTCTCGGGACGCGGCGAACATCATCCCCTTTGTCCTGGAGCGTACGTCCAGCGATGCGACGGTCTACACCGACGAAGCGCCGGTCTACGCGAGCCTCCCGATGCCGCACAAGACCGTGACGCACGGCGAGGGCACGTTTGTCGTGGACGATGTACACGTAAACGGCCTGGAGTCGTTTTGGGCGATGTTCAAGCGGGCGCACAAGGGCACGTATCACAAGCTGTCGGCAAAACACTTGCAGCGGTACCTGGACGAGTTCGCCGGTCGGCACAATCAGCGTGAGGACGACACGGTGGATCAGATGACAGCGATGGCACGGGGCTTCGACAAGAAGCGGCTGCGCTACGAAGACCTGATCGCGGCGTAGGGATAAGAGGAGTTTCTATGAGATGCAATTGCGACAACACGTCGATCGAAAGGTATCAGAAGATTGGTCGGACGCTCGGGAAGTCGTATGCGAGGTTGGATGATGAGGTTCCATACGGCGAATACTCGTTCTCTCACCGTCGTCAGATGCTTCGCGGGTTCTTTTCCGAAGAGTTGCGGTTGGCTGGTTTGATCTAGTCCGGTTTCGCTGCCGCGTCGTACACGAGGTCGGCAAGGTGCAGTACGTTACCGGAGAATTCGAGACGACCCTCCGTGAATGCAGGACTCAATTCTCGACTTCCAATTTCTTCAAGGTCGTCCAGGAGAACGGATGGGCGAGCACCTTTCCGTATTCCGAATTCACCGAGGAGAAATGCAAGGAGTCCTTCTATCGCCTCTAGTCTGCCAGCTTGGCGCATTGCAAGGTCATTGGGGTCTGTCATTGTCTTTCCTTCCCTTGTCGGTAGATGCAGCAGCCCAAGACTGACCGAGTTGACGGCACATGTCAAGGCTGCTAGCCTCCCTCCGTCGTTCGAGACAGACGGTGACCGCACTCTGCGCATTGTACCGGGACCGGGTTCCGCGCCTCCCCGCTGCGCAACGCGATCCACGGTTTGTCTCGAACGCAACCCGAGAGTCTCGGCTGCGGGGAGGCATCATGTTTGTGAATCGTCGTGTTCGGTTGGTCTTGATTGGGGTGTTCGCGGTTCTGATTATCGGGGCCGCGCTCTCAGACTGGCGTTGGGGTCCGTTGCTTTTCGAATCCGATTCGCCGGAAGAGCACTTGGTTGTCATTGGCGAGTTGTTCTCTGATCCGCCAGAGAAGAATGACTTTGGGATTTGGACATCGGCGTGGGTGTTGGAGAATCGGAATATCCACCCCGATCGAGCCGTGCGGGCGGTGGAGGTCGAATACTGCGTGTGGGATGCGTTCGATGATCCGGCGAAGCATGAGGAGACCGGGGAGTCGTGTGGCGAATGGGTGTATCAACCGCGTCGTCCGTTGGAAGCCGACGACTATGATTTCGTCGCGATTGAGCTACCCGGATTTGACTCTGTTGGTCGAGTGCAGGCGACAGTCATGCGCGTGGTCTACGTCAATGGGGATGTGTGGGAACGGTGATCAGTAGCCACGGGGAAAGGAGGCTCCTGTGTCTGATGAAGTGTTGATCGGGATTGTGGCGGTCGGCTGGCTGCTACCGATGCTGGTGACGTGGGTATTCGCGGAAGCGCGATCGGCGTCGTGGTGGTATGTCGTGCTTCCGTTGTTCTTCGGCCCTCTTGGGCTCGTCGCGGCGATCCTTTGGTACTTGAGCAATCTATCTGACTGGTACATCGGCACGACGCTCAAGAACCACCCGAATTACGGGAAGCGACGGTAGAGGGATGGGGAAACTGCGATATAATTCCCATAGGAATGGAGACGCCGTCTTCGGATTCGCCAGCCAAGCCGCGACCCTTTAGCTCTTCGACAATGGACTCAGCCAATTTCTCGTCACCGTAGTATCCGAGTCTCGACATCGACAATGACCCAAAGCTGGATCGGTCCGCGTCCTGGCGGGATTCCTTAGTCAAGTGGTCCAGACCTCCCGAGGCAATTATCTCCGACAAAGCTCCTGCAAGGTCCGCAGTTTCCTCTTTGCCGATGCTCTCCTCGGGACGAATGACTCGGAACAGTCCGTGTTCTTTCAGGGAAGCGACAATTGGATGGTCTTCGAAGTTACCGTGGTCACTCATGTATTCGGGAATCAACATGGCGATTCCGTCAAAGAAGAGGATAAGGTTCTTGACCCAATCTGGGTCTCGCCAGTACTGACCAGGATAGTAGAATGCAAAGTCCTCTTTCATGGCGACCTTCCTAATGGTTTCGCGGAGCATGGTGCCAAGACAACGCCTACACCCTAGCGGGCTGCTGAACAACAGGGTTCGGGCGGCGTTGGGGGCGCCGGCGCTGGCCCCGGAAGTCCACCGCGGCGTTGCGCCCACCCGCCCCCGCCGGCGGCTCCTGTTCGTCCCGCGGGC
>JAPPDQ010000388.1 GCA_028875495.1 Chloroflexota bacterium | reverse complement strand
CGCCGTCGCGAACATCGACGTGTTGGCCGAGCGCCTTGCAAATGTCTTAGCCAGATTGCAACGGCTGGAGCCTTTGCAGGAGTAGAAAATTAGGCCTGAAAGTCCTGTTTCCATAATTTCCCTAACGCTCCTAGAGACCGCACCTCCCATCTCCGCCTTGCCACTCTACCCTCACATCCTGATAGCATAGCCCCGCACACCAACCCGGAGCACGTACCCCCATGCCAACACCCTTCACGCTCGCCATCCTGCCCGACACCCAGATATGCACCGAGTCGTTCCCGCACATCTTCACCGCTCAAACGCAATGGATCACCCAAAACCGGGACGAGCACAACATCGCCTTCACCCTGCACGAGGGCGACATCACGAACAAGAATGATGACCATCAGTGGCGGGTCGCGGCGGATTGCATGAGCGTGCTCGACGGAAAGGTCCCGTATGCGCTGGTCTTGGGCAACCACGACATGGGGACAGGAGGCACCTGCGACGTTCGAGACTCCCCCCTCTTCAACGAGTACTTCCCCGTCAGCCGGTACGAGTCGCTGCCCACCTTCGGTGGAATGTTCGAGCCCGACAAGATGGAGAACACCTACCATCGGTTCGAGGCCGCCGGCACCGGATGGCTCATCGTCGCGCTGGAGTTCCAGCCGCGCGATCGCGTCCTGCAATGGGCCAACGACATCATCGCGTCCCACCCCGACCGGCACGTCCTTATGCTCACCCACAGCCACGTGTGCAACGACGCGACCCTGTACGGAAGCAGTCCCGACCACAACTCGAAGCCTGGGGGATTCGGAATCGCCACAGACCCCGAGGGAGCCAACGACGGTCAGGAGACTTGGGTAAAGACATTGCGACGACACGAGAACGTGCGCTTCGTCTTCAACGGCCACTTCCTCGGCTCTGCCCGCACCGTTGGCACGGGTAACGAAGGCAACGCCGTTCACCAGATGCTCTCTAACTACCAGGACATGGATGAAGGCGGGAGCGGCTACCTGCGACTCGTCAAATGCGACCCATCGAGCCGCACCGTCTCCGTCAAGACCTACTCGCCGTACCTCGACTCATACCTGACCGACCCCTCAAACGAGTTCACCCTCGAAAACTTCGACTTCGGCTAGATCTGTTCCGTAGCCACAGACGAACTACCACCATGTGCTACGACAAGCTCAGTACCAGTGGAGCAAAATACGGAAAACGTTCGCCCTGAGCTTGTCGAAGGGCAGAGTAGCACGAATCTACTCCTGCCTGAGCGCCAGAAGCTCCGCCTCGTCGAAGGGATTCTCACCCTTGCGAAGACTCTCCACCCACCTCTCGCGTCTCGGCCCGTACCTTTCGTAGGTGTCGCTCGACTGAGTCCCCAACCATTCAAGGAACCTGTTGAAGTCCTTAATGGCCTTCTCATAGTCGCCCTGCATCGCATAGGCAAGACCCCGGCTGTCATATGCAAGATAATAGTCAGGGTCGATGCTGATGGCACGTTCGCAGTATGGCAGGCCCTCCTCTGTCCTTCCCGCAAGACTCATGAACCAGCATAAATTGTTGAGAGCGCCGGTGTGCTCGGAATCAACAGTAAGGACGCGATGCAAATCAGCGAACGCCTGTTTATCGTGCGTCTCGCCGAGCCTAAAGTACGCCGTGCCCCGACTAAAGTGTGCTAACTCCGCACCTCCCTCTACTGCCACGTCGCAGTATGGGATTGCTGACTCCTCCTGATTCGTGGCGGTCAACATCACGCACAGGGCACGATTGTTCTCCGGATTGTCAGGTTCGAGTTCATGGGCGCGCATGGCATCAGCTAGCGCATCCTTGTGGAACCGTTGGCCCATCTCATAGTAGGCGAAGCCGCGAACGTAGTAGCTAGCCGCAAGAGTGTCATCAATAGTGATTGCTCTAGAGAGATCGTCAACAGCTCGTACCGCGTCGCCCGGTCCCTTGCGTTCGTAATATGCAATTCCCCTACTGTGAAGTACAGCGGGGTCACGTGAATTGCGGAAGAGCGAGTCCGTGTAGTCGTCGATGGCCATGTCGTATTCTTTTCGAGCCCAATACACAAGCCCGCGATTGTAGTACGGAGTTGGAGACCTCGGATCGTAGAGTATGGCCAGCGTGTAATACTTCTCGGCTGCCGCAAGACTGGGAGGTTCCTTAACTTGATGCAGGTAACCCAGACGGAAATAAATGGTCGCTACAGTATCTGGTTCCTTGGGCAGCGTGGTCAGCGCCTCATCCAAGGCGTCTCGCGCCTTCTTTGAGTCCTCGCCGCTCTCGTAGAGCTCAGCGAAGATCAGCAGCGCCAGCAGCCTAACGTCATGCGGCAGTTCAGTATTGATTGTCGCGGTCAGATCGGCCGGGTTGAGGACCGGTCGATCGACCTGGCTCTCCTCCATCGAACCGTGCAGCGCCGGAACCGTAAACCTGGCCTGCGCTCGCCCGCTGTCGTACTCGCCCCAAATGACGATCGATGCGTTCGTCCGCTGTGCGACCTCTTGGGCCTCCGCCTCGTCCCGCACGTCCTCGGTGAGCACCTTGATCTCGATGCTGGGAAGAAACTCATCCCTGATCTCTTCTTCAAGAGCAGCCCTTATCCGACCCGCAACGTTGTACCCCGTCTCTCCACCGATGTAGTTCACAAACCGGGCGATCACCACGACGTCGTCCTCGGCTTCAGGTGTCGGGGTCGCCACGGCTTTGGCCGCGATTTTGGCCTCTGGGGTCTCCACAACTGGAGTCTCAACAACGGCGGTTGGCACAGCCGGAGGTGCGGGCGGCTCCGGGGTCTGTGTGGGTGTGGCAATGTTTTCGGCGACGGGGATCGGGTCTTCTCCATTCGAGAGCATCGCCGTCGCCACCGCGATCCCCACAACGATGACCAGCCCCCCGGCGAATCCGATCACCCACGGTCTTCGCGAGGACGTAACCGTGGGCTGTGAAGCAGCCTCCTGAGGTTCCTTCTCCTCGGCCGAGTCATCTACCGGTGGGGCCTCCGTGACCAGTTCCGGCGGCTGCTCGCGGACGGCTAACGGCGGCGCTTCGGGAGAAAACCCCGCGGCGGTCAGCAGCAGGTCCCGCTCTTCGGGAGTCAGACGAAGCCGCCTCGCGCATCGCAGCACGTCGTCCCGGTAACGGGGCCTCTGGATCTGCCCGTCCTTCCAGCGAAACAGGGTCTGACGGCGCACTCCTATGCTCCGGGCCAGCTCCGTGTCGCTGATTCCCGCGCGCTCGATGTACTCCGTCAAAAGCTCGGCGAACGTCCTCAATGTGACACCTTTGACACTCGTTTATACGTGAATGTGACACATCCGGTTCTTGAAGCGTACCACATGAGTGAGATTCTGGATGTGAGTCGAACACGCGACTCGCATCGGACCGTCGGACATCTTGAAACAAGATCAAAAAAGGAGAAATCGGAAATGAAATCCATCTACAAGACCATCATATTCATCATCGGAATCGCAATGCTGAGCACAGTAATCGTCGCATGCGGCTACAGCGACGACGACGGGGACTCCGGAACGACACAGGCTCCCGCTCCGGTTCCAGATCGATATGGCCATACAGCACCTCAGCCGGCTCCTGCTCCTGCCCCTGCGCCAGCGCCAGCTCCAGCTCCTGCACCCGCTCCGGCTCCTGCTCCCGCGCAAGTAGCCTCAGGGGCCATAGCCATGGCTCCGCCCCCACCTGTCCGTGCTCCCGCACAAGCCGCCGCACCCGCAGGCGCGCCTCCGCCCCCTCGCAGACAAGGCGCAGTACCACCAGCCCCGGTCCCTCAGCCTCACCGTGACTACGGCGACACGGGCTACATTCCTCCCTCACCCCCGTCCTACGACGCCACCTTCTTCCAGAATTACGGCGTCAACCCCTTCATCGACGCCCGCGCCGACCATCAGTCCACGTTCGCCATGGACGTCGACACGGCCTCATACTCTGTCGCCCGGCGCTTCGTGCTCGACGGCAACCGTCCCGATCCCGACTCCGTGCGAGTAGAGGAGTTCGTCAACTACTTCGATCAGGACTATCCGCAGCCGCGCAGAGGCGCTTTCGGCATCCAGATCGACGGTGCCCGCTCGCCCTTCACGCGCGACACGTGGATCGCCCGCGTGGGTATACAGGGACGTGACGTGCCCGACCACCACCGCAAGGACGCGACCCTCGTCTTTGTCATCGACACCTCCGGCTCCATGAATAGCGGAAACCGACTCGGACTCGTCCAGCGCGCTCTGCGTCTCCTCGTTCGCGAGCTTCGGCCTACCGACCACATTGGCATCGTCACCTACGGAGACCGCGGACACGCCGTTCTCAATCCCACGGAAGCGCGGCACGACGACTACATCATCGACATCATCGACGGTCTCCACGCCGGTGGTTCCACCAATGCCGAAGAGGGCCTCAAGATCGGCTACCAGATGGCCGACCGCTGGCTCGACCCACGACGCATTACCAGGGTCATCCTCCTATCCGACGGCGTGGCGAACGTCGGACAGACCGGCCCCGACGCCATCCTCCGGCAGGTGCGCCGCTACGTCAATCAGGGCGTGAACCTCTCCACCGTCGGCGTCGGCATGGGCAACTACAACGATGTCCTCCTAGAACAGCTCGCCAACGACGGCAACGGCAACTACATCTACATCGACAACCTCAGCGAGGCATGGAAGTCCTTCGTCGACAACCTCACCTCCACCCTGCAGGTCATCGCCAAAGACGCCAAGGTACAGGTCTCATTCAACCCCGATGTCGTCCACAGCTACCGGCTGATCGGCTACGAGAACCGCGACGTTGCCGACCGCGACTTCCGCAACGACTACGTCGACGCAGGCGAGGTCGGAGCCGGACACAGCGTGACGGCCCTCTACGAGCTTCGCCTGTTCGAGCGCACGGACGGCCCTATCGCCAAGGTGAACGTGCGCTACCAGGACCCTGACACGTACCAAGTCCACGAGGAAAGCCGGAACTTCAACAGGCGCGACATTCGCGGCCGGTTCGAGGACGCTTCGCCGCGCTTCCAGCTGGCGGCCACCGTCGCCCAGTACGCCGAAGTGCTCCGCGAAAGCTATTGGGCACAGCACACCACCTTCGAGGACGTGCGCTACCACGCCGACCGCGTCGGCAACATGCTCCGTGAAGACTCCGACGTAACTGAGTTTGCCAAGCTCGTCAGCATGGCGACGGGCATCTCGTGGAGATAGGGACCCCTACTTGGACGGTGCCGAACGCGCCAACCGTTCGGCACCGTCACACCTCCAACTCACTCACCAAAGGAGAAAATAACGATGAAATCTATGTTCAAAACTGCCCTCATCATTACCGGAATCGCGCTATTCGGCCTCCTGTTCGTCGCATGCGGATCAGGTGCTTCCGAAGACCCCGCACCACCAGCCCCTGCTCGCCCCGCAGCCCCGGCTGCCCAATCCGCACCGGCACCCGATGCACCAGTAGCTGAAGCGCCGTCAATGGTCCAGCAGCAGCCCGCGCCTGCTGCGCCGGCGAAAGCTCCACATGCCCCACAGCCCGCGCAGCCCGCCGCCGAGGGAAGCAGTACAGAAGAGAGTGGCGTGTACGCAATGATGCCAGAACGCAGCAGTTCCTCCAACGAAGTCGCCAAGACCGAGAGTGCGTCGACCCAAGCCGTTCAGGCTGCCCGCGCCCTCCCAGTTCCG
>JAPPDQ010000273.1 GCA_028875495.1 Chloroflexota bacterium | reverse complement strand
CTTGGGGGCGACTCTGGCGTGGGGGTTAGTGCCGGTCGAAAGGCGGCTCGTTTGCGTCGCGTCTAGTCGAGGTAGCCCTCCGGCAGGGATACCGTCAGCACGCCACTCTCGACATCCACTTCATTGATGTAATCCCGCGCGGCGGGAATCAGCACCTCTTTGCCTGCGCCCCGGACGATGTAAACGTCGTTCCCGCCCGAAGAGAGTATCTCCTCGATCCGTCCGAGACTTTCGCCGCTTGTTGTGCGAACGGCCATGTCGATGATGTTAAAGTAGAAGAATGTGTCGTCGTCCAGGCCCGGAAGTTCCGAGGATGGGACGGTCAGGGTCTTTCCGCGCAGCAGCTCCGCCGACGTTCTGTCGGGGACCCCATCGAGACCGACCACGTAGCCGACCTTGTGGCCATGTACACGGAGGATGTCGCAGCGCTCATTGTCCAGATAGACAGACGAGCCGGGAGCAAATCTGTCGGGGTAATCGCTGTGGGCTTGAACCTTGACGTCGCCCCGGAGTCCCCATGCGCCGATGATGACTCCGACGACAACATGGTCGTCGGGAATTGTGGCGGAAGCCTGTGTGCGCTCTGGTCGAGTCAATTGCCGCCCGTTAGGGAACTACGGCTATTCGATCTCGAGAACGGTGTGGACGTCTTGCTTGACCGCCGCCACACGAAGGAGTGAGCGGATCGATTGGGCCACCCGACCGTCTCGTCCGATCACCTTACCCTTGTCTTCAGGCGCGACCTGCAGTCGGACGTATACGCGGTCCTCGTCCCCCTCTTCGGTTACCCGGACCTCGTCGGGGTTGGACGCTATCGACTGGGCGATGTACTCGACGAGCGGCTTCATGCCTCTTCCTTGACCTTGTCCAGTGTGCCCATTCGGCGGAGGATGCCTTCGACGGCCTCGGTCGGCTGCGCGCCGACCCGGAGCCACTTGAGGGCCTTCTCTTCGTCCATGACAACTTCGGGTGGGTCTTGTCGTGGATTATAGTGGCCCAAGTGGTCGACGAACTTGCCGTCCCGCGCTTCTCTGGAGTCCGCCACCACGACACGATACGCGGGCTGTTTCTTCGCGCCGACCCTTCTAAGTCTAATCTTTAGCATCTGTCACCATGCAGTTAGAATCTCTCAGTACAGACAAAAATAGTATCGGCAGGATGAACACCTTGTCAACGGATTCCACGCGGCTATCGTTCGAATCCGGTTGAACGAGCTAGTGAATTGTGGTAGTATTTCCGATACGTTGGGGATTCGTCTAGTGGTAGGACGACAGACTCTGGATCTGTAAGCAGAGGTTCGAATCCTCTATCCCCAGCCAGGCCGATTTCACGTGGCGCATTCGTCTAGCGGCCTAGGACACCGCCCTCTCAAGGCGGAGATCACGGGTTCGAATCCCGTATGCGCTACCACCCTCTCTTCCTGTGTGTTCCCGTGGGTTTTGGCATTCCCCGATGTCTTCGACTATTCGGTGCTTCCCACGGATGAGAGACTTTGGGCCGAAAATGCGTCGTTTATAGCGTTAGCCTGCGGTTGACTGAACTAGGAATACCGGACTATGTTGTCGCTACAACACTGGGACTGCTTACAAAGCCAGCCGTCACCCGGCTTAAGGCAGCCCTGTAAGGAGCATCCTTGAATGCCAATTCCGACCCACGATCTGCCGACCATCCGAGCATCTGAGCTTGGTCCGCCTCCAGCGTGGGCTCTGCTCCAGCGCCAACTGATTAGCACCATGGAGGAGGCCGCGGACTGCTTCGTCGAGAAATACTGCCGCTCAGACCTGAGCACGTACTACGTTCAGGACGTTGACGACATATACGAGATCATGCACAACTGGGGTCTCTTCTACGCTCTGGGCGGGGCAGACCGAATTCTCGATTACGCCCTCGGCTTCTGGAACGCGACTACCCGCTATTACGAAGAAACCGGAGACGATGAGGGATCTCTGCGTCATCACTTCTATATGCCGCAGCTCCACAACGAGTTTTGGAACCTGAACATCCCGTACAACTCGGACTGGTTCCATATAGGAGAGGGATCGCAGTCCTTCTACGACTTTGGACTGGCCGATCCGACCCTTGAGGAGAACGTTCGGCGAGCCAAGAGGTTCGCCGGACTGTACATGGGAGAGGATCCGAATGCTCCCAACTACGACCCCAATCACCGCATCATCCGGTCGCCGTATCACGGCAGTGAGGGGCCGCTCCGACACGCCGGAAGCAAGGTCCCGCTGCTCCATTCGTTGGGCGAGACCACCGACGACATCGAGTTCGTAAAGGCGTGGCTGGACCATCCCAATTATGGAGGGTTCATGCACCGCTCGATCATTCGGGACTGGGAGCGTTGGGCCAAGGGTGACGGTCGTCCGATCGGCGTCGACACTCACCATATTCTCTACCCGACCATCAAGGACCTGGAACCCGAATGGTGGGTCGAACCCAAGCGGCGTCAAGCAGTCGTCGAGGTATTCGACAGGATGGCCTTCGACGGCGACGTGCCGGAAAACCTTGCAGCGACAGCAATGGTGACGAACGCTTACCTGTACACGGGAGAGGACAAGTACCGGCAGTGGGTGCTGGACTACGTCGAGGCGTGGCTCGACCGCACGCGCGAGAACGGGGGAATCATCCCGGACAACGTGGGCCCCAGCGGCGTGATCGGGGAGCATCGCAACGGCCAGTGGTGGGGTGGTGTGAGCGGTTGGGCAAGCGATCGAGGCGGGTCCGAGTTCATGCTGTCGGTTGCGGTGGGGGCCGAGTGCGCGCACCTGCTCACCGGCGATACCAGCTACTTGGAACTGCTGAGGTCTCAGATCGACGGTCTGCTTTCACGCTCGAAGATCGACGAGGACGGAGATTTGCTGGTCCCCATGCGGCACGGCTTTGCGGAGAGGGCGATTGTGGTAGGAACGGGCGCTACGGCAGAGTGGCAAGAATTTCAGAAGCTGGGCGTTTACGAGCTCTCGCACCTCTATCACGCGACGATGTCCGACACGGACAGGAATACCTTAGTGAGGCTGCGCGACCACGACCCACACCGCGATTGGAGCGCCGTCGACAGCCAGCGAGACCGCAGGAGCGGCGACTCGGAGCACAGCAGGTTCCAGTACTACGACGGCAAGAATCCCGACTGGCCGCTGAGGATTCAGAGCGCGGAACTGCGGTTTGCGCTCGCTATGATCGAGGCGATGCGGGAGGACACCCGCGACGTGGAGACGATCATCCGAGACAACCACTGGCCTCCTCTGCATCCCGAATACCCGGAGCGGCGGGACTACGGCTGCGAGGCGGCTAACCCGCTCGTGATGAAGGGGTTGGCCCAGGTGACGACGGGCGCTCCACAGAACATATACAATGGCGGTCTACAGAGAGGAAGCGTCCGGTATTTCGATGTCGACCGGGCCAGGCCGGGGCTTCCGCCGGACGTATCGGCGCTGGTCTCCAAGCTTGGACCGACTGAAACGGGGCTGGAACTGGTCAACATCAGCACAAATGCTACGCGCAGGCTGATCGTGCAGGCGGGCGTTTTCGGTGAGCACGAGTTCACCGATGTGAAGGTACTGGAACGCACGGGGACGGCGTCGAACTTGGATCCGTTGGGATGGCTGGGTGAGAGCAAGACCGTCTCAGAAAGAGTTGTGCAAGTGGGCGGGAGGCACTTCGCCGTGGAGCTTCCACCGTCCACTTCCGTGAGGATTGAGGCGGGGGTGAGGCGGTTCGCCAACCGGCCCGGCTATGCCCTCCCCTGGAAGTAGCCGGACGGCGCGCCGCGAAACTTCACCAAAACCTAGCCCAGTTCTGCGACGGAGACGCCGACGAGGGTGCCGATGGCGTAGGTGACGGCGGCGGCAAGGCCGCCTACAAGCAGCATTCGTAGGGCGCCCCAGTACGGCCGGTTGCCGGAGGCGGCTGCGAGCGAACCGCCGACGAGCAGGAGGGCGACAGCGCTCAGGGCGGCGCTCACGATCACGCTGTTTCCGACGTTGAACAGGAAGGGCAGGATCGGGACGATTGCTCCTCCGACGAATGCGGCGAACGACGCGAATGCGGCCCCCCAGGGAGAACCAAGCTCATTGGGGTCGAGTCCCAGGTCTTCTCTCGCCATGGTGTCGAGGGCGGTCTCGGCGTCGGCCATGACGCGGCGGGAAATCAGGTCGGCTTCGGCCTCGGTCAGACCCTTGGACTGATAGATGAGGTCGAGGGTCGCCTGCTCCTCATCAGGCCAGTCGCGGATTTCGATTCGCTGCTTCTCGATCTCGTGCTCGTAGATATCTCGCTGCGACCGCATGGAGACGTACTCTCCCGCAGCCATGGAGAACGCGCCCGCGAGCAGGCCGGCCACTCCGGCGAGGAGAATGAAGTCGGTGTTGTCGGTTCCGCCGGAGACGCCCATGACGAGGCTGAAGTTCGAGACAAGGCCGTCGTTCATGCCAAGCACTGCCGCGCGGATGTTTCCGCTTGCGCCGGTGGCGGAACGGCTCTCCTCCCACAGAGCCACAGGCTCGGTCTGACCTCGCGCCAAGCCCTTCAGGAGGCGCTCGTGGTGGCGCTCGTCTTTGGCGATGTCCGAGGCTTCGGGGTCGGCGTAGTACTCACGGATCTCGCCGGACTCTTCCCACAGCAATAAGGGGATGACGGCCTTGGTGCCGAATGTTTTTGCAAGGCCGAATCGGAGCAGGCCCAAGAGTCCCAGCTTCGTGGGAGGAGACATCTCAATGCCGAGCTTGGTCGCCCAGACCCTGGCGTGCTCTATCTCGGAGTCGCAGAGTTCTTGAAAGACCTTCGAGCGCTCGGGGTCGTTCTCGATTCGGGCAAGGGCTGCATAGAGCGCGGCGGCATGAAGCTCGCTTTTTAGGTATTTGCGGTAGCGGGCGATGCGTCGCGGGTCGGGGCTTGCGGTCTGGGTCATACCAAGTCCAGTTCCGCTCGGACGGCCTTGAGCCTGTCGACGTTTTCCTTGTCTGGACCTTTCTTGTGGGCTCCGGGCACTTCAAGGAGGAAGGGTACGTCGGCAAAGGCAGGATGGGACATGATGGTCTTGAACCCCTCCACGCCGATGTCGCCGTCGCCGATGTTCTCGTGACGGTCGACGCCGGAGCCGAACGCGACCTTCGAGTCGTTCGCATGGACGGCAGCTAGCCGGTCGAGCCCTATGGCGTCGTCGAATTCCGACATGACTGGGTCGATTTCGTCGGGGTCGGCGATGCCGTATCCCGCGCCGAAGCAGTGCTGAGTATCGAGGCAGACCTGAAGGCGGTTGCTGCCGACCTCGTCGATCATACTTCCGATCTCGGCAAACTTGGAGCCGATGTGGTCGCCCGCGCCCGCGCTGTTTTCGATCAAAAGCCGGACGTCGGTCGGGCTGTTCTCGATGATGGTCGAAAGGGCGAGAGTGGCCTGCTCGAAGATTGCCTCGAAGCCACGGCCCTTGTGGCTGCCGGTGTGGAATATCACGCCCTGCGCGCCGAGTTGTCCTGCAGCCTCCATGTTTAGGGTCAAGGAGTTTATGGACTTTTCGAGGAGCTCAGGCGGACCGCCGAGGTTGACGAGGTAGCTCCCGTGAATGAAGGTTGGGCCAACGCAGAGGGTCTCCGAATTCTCCCGGAACTTGATGATCTCGCTCTCCGCAAGCGGTTTGAAGGCCCATGAGCGTGGGGAGGAGACGAATATCTGGATGGCCTCCGCTCCAATGTCGAC
>JAPPDQ010000310.1:1958-5698 GCA_028875495.1 Chloroflexota bacterium | reverse complement strand
GAGCGCGCAGGGACTCCTCCAGGCGGCAGTAGCCCAGTGGATCGTCAAGATACTCTACGAGACCGTCGCCACGCCATTGACCTACGCCGTCGTCGGCTACATGAAGAAGAAGGAAGAGATGGACGTCACCGACGTTCCTCGCTCCCTCAACCCGCTCGGAATTTTTGCGTAGGCGGAAGTCCCATGTAGGAGTTGCTCTCCCTCGATCAGAACAGGGGAGGCGCTCTTCTTGCTCAAGTGAAAGCGGCGGCAAACCCTGTCATTCCGACCGCAGGGAGGAATCTAAGGTGGTATGCCGCTCCACAGGAGGCAACCCATGGCATTCGACATCCTCATTCAAAACGGCACCGTCGTCGACGGCACCGGCGAGCCACGCTACAACGCCGATGTTGGGATCTCAGACGGCCGCATCGAGGCCATCGGCGCACTGTCTCTCGCCGAATCGGCCCGCCTCATCGACGCCTCCGGCCACATCGTCGCGCCGGGGTTCATCGACATGCACTCGCACTCCGACATCACCCTGCTCGACGACCCCGGCGGCGAGAGCAAGGCCCACCAGGGCGTGACGACCGAGGTCACCGGAAACTGCAGCTACACGCCGTGGCCTGCCGGAGAGGGCGGCCCGGAGGCGCTGCAGAAGAACCTCGGCAGAACACTTATCGGCAGTGTTAAGTGGGAATGGCACACGCTCGACGACTGGGCCAATGCAATGGAGTCCAACGGAATAAGCATCAACGTCGCGCCGCAGCTCGGACACGCCGGTCTCCAGATTGCGTCCGGGGCCGTCGAGGACAGGCCCGCAACGCACGACGAGCTCACAGAAATGAAGCGCCTCGCGGCTGAGGCCATGGAAATGGGAGCGTTCTCGCTGTCGACCGGACTCTCCGTCGCCCCTTCGGCCTACGGCACCACCGACGACATCGTGGAAATCTGTGCGTCGATTAGGCACTACGAGGGAGCCTTCTACGCCACCCACGCAAGGGTGGGAAACGGCCTCCACATGTCCGCCATAGGGGAGGCCATCGAGATCGGACAGCGCGCCGATATTCCCGTCCAGTTCTCTCACCTCGCCATCACCGACCGGCGAGTATACGGGCAGGGCGAAACGCTGACCGAACCCTTCGTAAAGGCGCGCGAGGCCGGGCTGGACATCACCTACGACATGTACCCCTACACCGCAGCCGGCGCGGGCTACAACCAGCTCGTCCCTCTCTGGGCGCAGGAGGGCTCGATTGCCGAATTCATGGCCCGTCTGCAAGACTCCACGACGAGGACGCGGATACGAGACGAGGTTCGCGCCGGACTCGGAGGCCTGTCGCCGCAGTGGGAAACGTGGTACGTCGCCTTCATCCAGTCGGAGGAGAACCGCGACTGCGTCGGCAAGAACGTCACCGAGATCGCGGAGGAGCGTGGAGTCGAGCCTGCCGAGGCCGTCCTTCAGCTCCTGTACGAGGAGAACGGCTCCGTGCCGACCCGCGTACACAACCGCGTCGAAGAAGACGTCCGCTACTTCATGGGCCACGACCTCGCCATGATCGGCTCCGACGGCAGGGCAGTATCGCCGCACGGCCCCTACGAGAACGCGCTCCCGCATCCGCGCTTCTATGGCACCTACCCCCGAATACTTGGCCGCTACGTCCGCGAGGAGCCTGCCGTGCTGACCCTGGAGAACGCCATCTACAAAATGACCGGCTTCCCGGCCCAGCGCCTGCACCTGAGGGATCGCGGCCTCGTGAAGGAGGGCCTGACCGCCGACCTCGTGGTCTTCGATCCCGCGACCGTCATCGATAACTCCACGTGGGAAACCCCCCACCAGTACCCCGACGGCATACCCTACGTGTTGGTGAAGGGCGTTCCTGTCGTGGACGAGGGAGTCCACACCGGCGCGAGGCCGGGCAAGGTGCTGCGACGGGGAGTGGCTTAGGGTATCCTGGGACGCTCCCGGCGTCTTGGTACTCGCAACAGGCTTCCGTTCCATTTATGATAGTGCCAGCCGGTCGAGCAACCCTGGACTGAGAGGCTGAAGATAGCACGCGTAAACGAGTACATCCGCTACGAGCCCGATCAGCGCTGTCCTCCACTTCTGTCGATGGGCGTTGCCCTGCAAGGCGTCATGCTTGCGCTGGCGAACACGGTCTTGTTTGTGACCGTTATCGTCCGGGCGGGCGACCAGAACGAAGAATATCTGTCTTGGGCCGTATTCTCGGCGCTTGCAATCGGGGGAGTCATTACGGCTCTGCAGGCGGGTCGTGTCGGAAGGCTGGGAGCCGGGCACGTGCTTATGACTGGCGCTGGCCCCCACTTCATAGCGGTCTCCGTCCTGGCAATGACACAGGGCGGTCTCCCATTGCTCGCGAGCCTCATCGTCGTGTCGTCGTTGGTCCAGTTCGCGCTTGCGCAGTGGCTTCCGCTGCTGAGGAGTATCATCACCCCCGTCGTCTCCGGCACGGCACTCATGCTGATTGCGGTCACGGTCATGGCAATCGCGATCGAGAGGCTGAGAGAGGTTCCCGAGGGAGCGCCTTCGGCCGCGGGTCCTGCCGTTGCCGTGGCGACGCTGGCGGTTGCCGTGATGCTGGCCATGCGGGCATCCGGGATTTGGCGACTATGGGCCCCGCTCATCGGAATAGTCTCTGGATGCGTGGCCGCCGCGCTCTTTGGCCTGTACGACCCTGAGCGAGTGATCGAGGCGAACTGGCTCTACGTGCCGGATGTCGCCGCATGGCCGGGACTCGATCTGAGTCCGGGCGTGGAGTTCTGGACTCTCCTGCCTGCGTTCCTGATCGTGAGTCTTGTAGTTGGCATCAAGATGAGCAGCGATGGCGTTGTGATTCAGCGGGTCTCCCGGGTCAGTCCGCAGGCAACCGACTTTCGCCTGGTGCAAGGCGCTGTCAACACCAACGGGCTGGGCACCCTCCTGGCCGGAATTGCCGGGACGCTGCCCACGATAGTCTACACGCCGTCCGTCGTCACGCTCATTACCCTCACCGGTGTCGCGACGCGCAGCGTCGGGTATGCAATCGGGGCCATCTTGCTCGTGCTGGCGTTCCTGCCCAAGGCGGCGGCTGTCCTGCTCACGATTCCCAGTCCGGTGATGGGAGCATTCCTGCTGATGATAATGGGCCTTCTCTTCGTGGAGGGTATGAGGATGGTCGTCCAGGACGGACTCGATCATCGAAAGGCCCTCGTGGTGGGAGTGGCCCTGTCCATAGGAGTGGGACTGGAGAGCCAGGACATCCTCACAGACCCGCTGGGCGAAACGTGGGGCGCGTCACTCGGCAACGGCATGACCGTGGGCATTTTGGCAGCGATCCTGATGACCTTGTTCACCGAGCTGACGAGCCCGCGGCATACGCGCTTGGAGACTACTCTGGACATCTCCGCTCTGCCCAAGATCGACGCGTTCCTCCGCCAGCTTGCGTCCAGGGTCAGGTGGAACGATGCCTCGACGGAGCGGCTGCGCGCCGCCGGTGAGGAGACGCTGTCCAGTCTCCTCCAATCCGTTGGCGACCACGAGGACGATAGCGTGCCGCGACTGATAATCGTCGCGCGTCCCGGCGAGGCGGTGGAGTTGGAATTCCTGGCGGTCTTCGACGAGGAGAATATTGAAGACCGGTTGGCGCATCTGAGTGAGCAGGCCGAGGTCCCGGCGGAACATGAGATATCATTCTGGCTGCTGAGGCACTACGCTTCTTCAGTGCGCCCCCGCAAGTATCACGGAATAGACATCGTCCCCGTGC
>JAPPDQ010000310.1:0-1948 GCA_028875495.1 Chloroflexota bacterium | reverse complement strand
CACCGTGCGTGGGGAGGGCTCGCGCTAGGCCGACAAATGTGTTCACATTAACGTGGGATCCACACGATAAGAAAAAAAAAAAAAGGGAGAAATTGACATGGCAGGATACGCAATTATTCACGATGAGATTCAGGATCAAACCCTCTTCGCCGAGTTCCGCCGGCGAGTTGGAGCGACCGTAGAGGCTCACGGGGGGAGATACCTGGTGCGCGGTGGAGCGATTGAGGTCATGGACGACGACTGGTCGCCTGACCGCATCGTTGTGATTGAGTTCGACAGCGTCGAGCAGGCAAGGGCCTGGCTGGCCTCACCCGAGTATTCCGAGATCAAGCAGATCAGGATGAAAGCGGCGAGCGCCAGCGTAATAATCGTCGAGGGCGTGTAGCCGCCTCGTTCTGCCTCCCCGGGCTGAGTAAGGAGACGGATCAGGCGGTTTTAGGACTGCGTTTCTCGTCCCAACCGCCGGTCTTCGGCCTCCAGCCACTCGTGGTATGAGCGAGGCATTTGGTCAGGACTGTCCAAGCCGTTTTCTCTGCGCCATCGAAGCAGGGGATGATTCCGCTCAGCCTGTGGGAGTTCGACCGGCCGCCCGTACGCCGCCGACTCGAAGATTCCCATGATGATCTCCAGAGCGTGCGTCGCTTCGATGCCGCTCGATATGTGGTCGCGCCCCTCGTCTAGGGCTTCCACGAACTCCTGGACGAACCAATAGTCGTCCAGCCGGTAGTCCTCCAGTATGTCCTTGCCGTTCGGCTCGAAGCTCTCCGGAGTTTCGGGTTCCAAGGGTTGCCACGCGTCGAGCTTCCCGTCGGGCAGCGACCATGCGCTTTCCAGCACCCAAGCGCCGCTTGTGGGGTTGAAGAGTGCCCGCCCGTCCGTTCCCAGTACCTCGAGTGTGCGACCCGGCGAGCCTGGAACCGGCATCCGCTGCTGCAAAAGCGTCCCCGTTACGCCCCCGCCGAACTCCAGATGCGCGCTGATCGACTCGCCTGCTATCGTTCCCATTCCGTTCGGGGAGGACACGACGTCACCGGGGCGGGTGGGACGCCCGTTCGTGCTCGCCGTCGCGTACACCCTCCGGCAGTGGCCCACTAATCTCATCATCGAGTTCAGCAAGTGCGTTCCTATGTTGAGCAGGCCGTACCCACCGTAGTAGCCCTTCCCGTTGGCGTTCATGTGCCGCACCCGGCCGATCCGGCCGCCCGCTATTGCCCGGTGCGTGGCGCGCATGAGCCCTCCTGAACGATGCTGGTGATGTACCGCCACTCG
This sequence comes from Chloroflexota bacterium, assembly GCA_028875495.1. Classification (GTDB taxonomy): domain Bacteria; phylum Chloroflexota; class Dehalococcoidia; order Lucifugimonadales; family VXLM01; genus VXLM01. The sequence goes on along the minus strand of JAPPDQ010000310.1, from coordinate 679 downwards.
GACGCCTTTCTCGGACGCCTTCGCGAGAATTTCGTCGGCCTGATGCAGCTCGACGCTGATCGGCTTCTCCACCTCGATGTTCACTCCATGCTCCAGCGCGCGCATCGATAGGGGATGGTGAAACTCGGTGCCCGTGGAAATCGCCACGATGTCGGGCTTCGTCTCCACGATCACCTCGTCCAGGTCCTCGTACCTTGCCGCGATGCCGAGTTCGTCGCCGAGGATGCCGAGACGCTTCTGGTGCAGGTCGCACAGACCGACAACTTCCGTGCGCGGGTGGGCATGATAAGCCCGTCCCGTTGCCGTCCCCCTCTCTCCGCACCCGACGATCGCCACCCTGTATATCTTCATCGCTCCGACTCCCTTCGGAGTTTCCCGCCGATCTTCAACTCTAAACAATCACTCTACCTCATTTGTCTTGAGCCATCCGCCTACTGGAAGGTATACTTTCCACACGGTTGTGACCGGCCAAGGGGGTTCAGGTGAAAGTAGGCATCATCAACGTCACGGGATACTCAGGCATCGAGCTTGCGCGTATCCTGTCGCGACATCCTGAAGCCGAGCTCGCCTCCGTCACCGGTCGGAGCACCGTCGGACAGAGGCTCGGCGATGTTTTCCCCCACCTTGCGGCGGTCGACCTCACGATCACCGAGGACATCACCGAGAGTGTCGATGTTGT
>JAPPDQ010000537.1 GCA_028875495.1 Chloroflexota bacterium | reverse complement strand
CCCTCGATGAGGTGAAAGAGGGTAATTCATCATTGACTTGCTGAGAAGAGTTGCTCCCAATCGAGGTAGTAGGCAATCGCCTCACCAACTGTCGCTCCGACTTTGATTTCTCCTGTGATCTCGACATCCGCACTCAGGATAGCCTCTTTCGTGAGTTCTTCGAGTATGCGGCTAGCATCCTCAGAGGGTGTGTCATTAGTAATGAATGATGAAAGCCACTTCGTCGCGATTCCCGCTCGCCGCGCCTGTTCAGGGTAGTACGTAGTCCAGTAGTATTCGGCCCCTAAGCTTTGGATGTGGTCCTCGGCTTCTGTGTCAATATAGAAGGAGGATGTCCCGCTTGTTTTATCTTCAATACGCACTCTTGAAAACTCGTAGTTTGCTTTGCGTTGCTCGACTATGGCCTGTACTTCTTCATCAGACATCGTTAAGCCAGCCTCAACCCCTGAGGCGTAAGATGCGTACTCTACTATCAAGGCACTGAGGACCATGGCATCTATCTTGTGCCTTTCAAATAGGAGATTCCAGCGCTCGTAACCCATAGATTCTACCGCTGTTTCAAAGAGTGGGGAGTCTCCGCCCCATATGTCTGTCGTTCCTGAGGGGTCATCATCGGGTACGACCCTACTGAGGATCGATTCCGTATCAACCCTTGCCTTCTCCGTCTGAGCACGTACTGCTAGGAATTGAATGATGGATACAGGATGTCCATCGATAGTCAGTGCGACTCCTTCATCTGATGAGGGGAAGCCATTGGTACGGGGTTCCCTAAGAGTCCATAATGCAGCTATCAGGACGACTACTGCAAGTCCCGTTCCTATCGCAATGACGATCCCACTGACCCAAAGGACTAACTTTCGGCGCATCATCCATCCTGCCACATAGTCAACTCATGCCCTTTACTATTCTGCCCATTTACGACTCAGGACGCTGACGGCGATCATAATTTGAAGTTACCTTCGGGACACGAGGCTTTGGGCTTATGGTCGAGTGGCTAAGAAATAACTATAGGATCAACCCCTAAGCGCACAAGGACGGCAAGACGAAAATGCTCGACGCTGAGGGTGTATCGAAAACAGGGACAGGCTTTGCGATCTCCGCGAACTCTGTGGTGAACGACAATAGTCTCGCCCCCTGTGGGGGAGAGATTCAGAGAGTGGGGTAGATCTACCCCCTACGACCGGATCTTCCGGAACGAGTTCTTGACCCTGATCTTGTCGCCTACGAAGTGGAAGAGGTCGCAGCCGTTGACCTCCACCTGGGCGCCGTCGGCCCCCGTTGCGCGGAACGTCCACTGCGTCACGCCCCGGTCGCCCGCGATGAAGTGGTTCGGCTCGGCCCACTGGCCATCGGGGAACATGTCCAGCACGCGCTTGTAGCCCTCGCGAACGTTGTCATAGCCCTCGAATCGCGCGCCCCATGCCTCCGGCCCGGCGGAGAGCTCGAACACGCAGTCCTGCGTCATGAACGACATCAGCTTGTCGAGGTCGTGCTCGTTCCACCCGTTCGCAAAGTCGTCCAATATCTCAATCGTCATCTCTCCGGCCATCGTCGCCCCTCCGGTATGCTTGGTCAGAATGTGCTTTGGGGATTCTACCATAGGGCGGGAGACACAGAGCACCGAAGCGCAAACACGCCGAACAATTGTCCGAAATTCCTTACTCAAACGGTTCCGAAAGCCCTCTACTGATGCTAGAATTGGTTATCGCCTAGTACCGTGTGCAACGACGCAACAACCTCCGTCATTCCCGCGCAGGCGGGAATCCAGAGAGTCCGGCTAGCCACAATATGGCAGTATTACAACAACTCTGCACCACAATCCGCGATGAGCACCAAAGCGACGTTCTCGCCATCCATAATGTCCACGAGAGAGCCTTCGGCGGAGACTACGAGCCGAGGCTCGTAGAAATGCTCCGCAATGCGGGACATGTGACCTCTTCCCTGGTGGCGGTTGTCGAAGATCAGGTCGTAGGGCACGTCCTCTTCTCCCCCGTGACGTTCGATCCGGCGTTGGCAGAGCATGGCTGGGTTGCCTTGGGCCCCATCGGTGTCTTGCCGGAGTACCAAGGTCGCGGCATCGGGTCGCGGCTGGTGCGGCAGGGCCTTGATCGATGCCGATCTGCAGGGTGGGATGGTGCCGTGCTGCTGGGGTCGCCGGGGTACTACTCGCGGTTCGGGTTCGTTGAAGCGAGTCATCACGGCCTGTCGAGCGAGTTTGGTGACGGCGCTGCGTTTCAGGCGGCCGAGCTTCGGCAGGGCGCGTTGGAGGAGATCGAAGGGAAAGTGCTCTACGCGCCCGAGTTTAGGGAGACATGAATACTCCGCGACCGAATACTCTCGCCGATGCCTTCAGAGAGGTGGCGTATAATGCAAAATGACTATGGAATCGTTGAAAGTAACGCTGCAACCAACTCGGAGCTAAGCGTCAGAGAATGCCCCTAGAAAACATCGTCGTTCGCGGCGCTCGCGAGCACAACCTCAAGGACATCGACGTCACCATCCCGCGCGACAAGCTCGTGGTGATAACCGGCGTGTCCGGCTCCGGCAAGAGCTCCCTCGCCTTCGACACGATCTACGCCGAGGGCCAGCGCCGCTACGTCGAGTCGCTGTCCGCCTACGCGCGCCAGTTCCTCGGCCGCATGGACAAACCGGAGGTCGACTATATCGAGGGCCTCTCGCCCGCCATCTCCATCGACCAGAAGGGCGTCTCGCGCAACCCGCGCTCCACCGTCGGCACCGTCACGGAGGTCTACGACTACCTGCGCCTCCTCTTCGCAAGAGTGGGTCATCCACACTGCCACTCCTGCGGCCGTCCCGTCGAGAGCCAGACCGTCCAGCAGATGGTCGACGCCATCATCGACCTGCCCGACCGCACGCGAATCCAGATTCTTGCTCCGATGGTCCGGCGTCGCAAGGGCGAGCACAAGGAGGTCTTCGAGGACGCCCGGCGAGCGGGGTTCGTTCGCGTCCGCGTCAACGGCGAGACCCGCGACCTGTCCGAGAGCATCGCGCTCCAAAAGACCAAGTGGCACGACATCGAGGTCATCGTAGACCGCTTGGTCATTGACGAGGGACTCGAACAGAGCCGCGTGGCTGACTCCGTCGAGTCCGCGCTCAAGCTCGCCGGGGGGACGGTGCTCGTGAACGTCGTCGATGGCGACGACCTGCTCTTCTCTGAGGAGTTCGCCTGCGTCCACTGCAACATCAGCCTCGGCGAGATGGAGCCCCGCACCTTTAGTTTCAATAACCCGCACGGTGCGTGCCAGCGATGCTCCGGGCTGGGCTACAAGCTGGAGGTCGACCCTGACCTTGTCATGCCCAACAAGGACCTGAGCCTTGTCGAGGGCGCAATCCAGCCATGGATGCGCTCCGGCACCGCCGATACCTGGATGATGAGCCTCCTGACCGCCGTAGCCGACGAGTACGGCTTCTCGACGCGAGAGCCGCTCAATCGGTTTACCGAAGAGCAGATTGACGTCCTCCTGCACGGCACCGGGAAGAGTCGCGTTCGTGTCCAGCACAGGACCAAGCGCGGACGCATGCACCGGTGGGACACTGCATTCGAGGGCGTGGTCAACAACCTCGAACGCCGCTACCGGCAGACCGAGTCCGACATGATTCGCGCCGAGATCGAGCGGTATATGTCCCAGCGTGAATGCCAGAACTGCCAGGGGCAGCGTCTCAAGCCCGAGGCGCGCGCCGTAACCATCGGCGGCTGCAACATCATCGACGTTACGAGCCGCTCCATCGAGCACGCTCTCGACTGGATCAGCTCTATTAGAGGCGAGGGCGACTGGCGGTCGAACGGCGGCACGCCAATTACCGTCCCACGGAGGGACAACGGCTCCGGGGGCAATGGGGCGCCGGAGACCCCGGTCGACATCGTTGAAATGTCCGTGCGGTATCGCAACAACCACGTTCCGCCCAAGAGCCACGACGGCAAGCCCATCGGTAGCGGCGACCCGCGCACCCTCTCCGAGCGCGAAATGACCATCGCCTCGCAAGCCCTCAAGGAGATCGAGGCGCGGCTTCGCTTCCTCTACGACATCGGACTCGACTACCTCACCCTTGAGCGAACCGCCTCGACCCTCAGCGGCGGCGAGGCACAGCGCATCCGGCTCGCGACGCAGATTGGTTCCGGCCTGATCGGCGTCCTCTACGTCTGCGATGAGCCGTCCATCGGCCTGCATCCGGCGGACGACTACCGCCTCATCCAGACCCTGCTCCGACTCCGTGACCTCGGCAACACCGTCCTCATCGTCGAACACGACGAGGCGATCATGCGCGCGGCAGACCACATCATCGACATGGGACCCGGCGCAGGCGAGCATGGAGGCCACGTCGTCGCCACAGGGCCGCTCGACGAGATCATCGACACGCCGGAGTCGCTCACAGGACAGTACCTTGGCCACCGCAAGAGCATCCCTCTGCCGGAGACCATAAGGGAAGGCAACGGCAAGTCCCTGGTGGTGCGGGCCGCGCGCGAAAACAACCTAAAGAGCGTCGATGTCGATATACCCCTCGGCAAGCTCGTGTGCATTACCGGCGTGTCCGGCTCCGGCAAGAGCACCCTCGTCAACGAGATTCTCTACAAGAAGCTGGCCCAGGAGTTCTACAAGTCACGGGAGCGCCCCGGACTCTTCGACGCCATCGAGGGCATCGCCAACATCGACAAGGTCGTCAACATCGACCAGTCACCCATCGGACGGACGCCCCGCAGCAACCCGGCCACCTACACGGGCACGTTCACTCCCATGCGAGAGCTGTTCGCCACGGCCCCTGAGGCCCGTATCCGCGGCTACAAGCCGGGCCGGTTCTCCTTCAACGTCAAGGGCGGTCGGTGCGAGGCTTGCAGCGGCGACGGCTACAACCAGATCGAGATGCAGTTCCTGCCCGACGTGACCGTGCCCTGCGAGGTGTGCAACGGCGCCCGCTACAACCGCGAGGCCCTCGAAATCAGGTGGAAGGGCAAGAACATCGCCGAGGTGCTCAACATGACGGTCACCGAGGCGCTGGAACACTTCTCAAACATCCCGCGCATCCGCAACAAGCTCCAGACCATGTACGACGTCGGACTCGGCTACATCAGGCTCGGACAGCCCGCCACAACCCTCAGCGGCGGCGAGGCCCAGCGCGTCAAGCTCGCCACGGAGCTCTCCAAGCGCGCGACGGGCCAGACGCTCTATATCCTCGACGAGCCGACCACCGGCCTCTCCTTCGAGGACTGCGCCTACCTGCTGCGTGTCCTCCACCGCCTCGTCGACGCCGGCAACACCGTCGTCCTCATCGAGCACCACCTCGATCTCATCAAGAGCGCCGACTGGCTCATCGACCTCGGCCCCGGCGCGGGCGACCGAGGCGGAGAGGTTATCGCCGTCGGCACCCCCCGCGACCTCGCCGACATGGACCACTCCGAGACCGGCCGCTACCTCAAGCGTGTCTTCGCAGGCGTGACGCAAGCCGAGCAGGTCGAAGTGGCGGGGTAGCGTCGCTGATATCAATCGACGATAGAGCCAACCAATATGACAACATGCCTATCGTGCAGAGGCCGCGTCGAGCATGTCCATCGCTGGGACGGAGAGTTGTACATTCTTCGCAACGTCCCCGCAGAAGTCTGCACCCAATGCGGCGAGGTGTTCTTTGGCCCGGACGCCCTGAAGTCCATGGACGAGGTCGTCACGAAGAACTCCCAGCCCGAAGGCCATTGGTCGGTA